>CAXSEK010000123.1:0-7892 GCA_964235625.1 uncultured Acetobacteraceae bacterium | reverse complement strand
CCTGCGGCAGCCGCATTTCGCCGGACGACGTGGCCGAGGCGTGCAGCAGCAGGACGGGCGGGCCGTCGCCCATGCGGGTGTAGTGCACGCGACGGTGCCCGCTCGGGCCGGCGACAGTGACGAAATGCCGAGCCGGGGAGGCCATCAGGCCTCGGTCCGCATCGGCGCCCGGCACGCCATCAGCGGCTGGATACGGGTGCCGAACTGGTCCATGCCGATGATGAAATCGTCGAAGGTCAGCATGATCCCTGCGATACCGGACACCGCCGCCAACTCGTCCAGCAGGCGGGCGACCGTCGCATACGATCCGACCAGCGTGCCCATGTTGAAGTTCACGGCGGACACCGGGTTGGTCATGCTCTTCGCGGTCGAACTCGCATCTGCCTTCGTATCGGCGGCAGCCTGCACCCCCATCCAGCCTAGCGCGTCGAGGTCCTTGCCGTCCTTGTAGCGTTCCCACTTCGCCTCGGCCGCCGTGTCCGTGTCGTCGGCGATCACCATGAACAGCGCGTAGGCGCCGACCTTGCGGCCCGTCTTCGCGGCTGCCTCGACCAGCCGTCCGACACTGGGCGCCATTTTGGCCGGCGTGTTGACCCCCTCGCCCATGCAGAAGCTGTAATCGGCATAGGTCGCTGCGAACGTCATGCCGACGGCACTCTGCCCGGCCGCGACGACTTCGATCCTGCCGCGGGGCCGCGGGCTCAGGCGGCAATCCGTCATCTGGAAGAACGCGCCCTGCAGGTCGGAATGCCCGGTTTCCCACAGGTCGCGCATGACCTGGACGTACTCGCCGCAATACTCGTAGCGGCGGTCGAAGTGCGCCTTGCCCGGCCATAGCCCCATCTGGCTGTACTCGGCCTCCTGCCAGCCGGACACGATGTTGATGCCGAAGCGACCCGGCGCCACTGCGTCGATCGTCGCCGCCATGCGCGCCGCAAGCGCCGGCGGCAGGGTCAGCACGGCGGACGACGCGAACAGCTTGATCCGAGTCGTCACCGCGGCCAGCGCCGCCATCAAAGTGAAGCTTTCCAGGCAGTGGTCCCAGAACTCGCTTTCGCCGCCGAAGCCGCGCAGCTTTACCATGCTGAGGGCGAAATCCATCCCATACTGCTCGGCCTTCAGCACAACGTCGCGGTTCAGCTCCCAGCTCGGCTTGTAGCGCGGCGACGTGGTGGAGATCAGCCAGCCATTGCTGCCGATGGGAATGAAGACGCCGATATCCATTACGCCAACTCTCCTAAAGCCCGAGCGCACCCGGGTTGATGATCCCGTCCGGGTCGAATTTCAGCTTCAAGGCTGCCAGCTTCGCGCGCAGGTCCGGCGCAATCGCATAGGATCGGCCGAGCTGGAAATGCGTGGCTCCGGCCGCGTCCAGGGCAGCCGTCAGCCGCTGCCGCAGGTCGAGGGCCACCTTGCGAGCGGCCGGGTTGCCGGGCCGGTCGCCGAAAGCGGCGACCTGGTCCGGCATCGCCATGCGGCGCACCGCCGGGCCTAGCGCGTCGGGCCAGAACAATTGCGGCTCGATCACCACGCGGTCACCCATGAGCACGCCCAGGACGACGGCGCGGATGCCGTGATCGGTCATCTCACGCGCGGACCGCGCCAACTCCGCCTGCGCCGCCACCAGACCCGCCTCGCCCTCAGCCACCGGGAAAACGCCGTGGCAGGGGAGCCAGGCCTCTCCGTCCGGCCCCAGCAGGGCCTTAATGCGGCGGAACGGCCTGGCCCGCGTCACCCGCGGGATCACGTCGGGGTGGGCTCGCCGCCGGCAGCCAACGCCCGCTCCGTTACGTCCGCCCGTGCCGCCGCCACGTCCGCCGCAGTGCTGTCGAGGGACACGTGCAGTGACCATCGCAGGTCGGCGACGAACGCCTTGCCGGCCCGGGCCGTGCGCACCAGCCCACCGAGCCGCGCCAGAAGGCCGCTGCCCTGGCCGCCGCGTAACAGGTCCCCCGCGATCGCCGCGCTCTCGATGACCGAGAAGCCGGTGCGGGCCAGGTTCGCGTGCGTGCCGGGGTCGAACACGTAGGCCTCGCCCAAGGCGGCAGATCCCGCCATCCCCGCAAGGACGCGGATTGCCGTCGGCCCATCCGGGAAATCGAAGCTGGCGAAGCCGGTTTCGGCCGGGATGGGCATCGTGCGCAACACCACGGCGGTGCGGATACCGAACGCGCCGCAATCCCCCACCAGCGGCTGCGGCGCCGCCTTGCCGTCGAGGCGGTCCTCCGGGCCGAGCCGCACCGCTTCGCCCGTGCCCGTCACCAGCACCCCGCCGCACACCGTGCCGTCGCCCAGGGCGCCATGCCCGGCATTTCCGAAGAACCCGCCATTCTGCGCCGCGCCGCCGCCGACGGTGGCGCCGAGGCCCGAGAGCGGCCCGAAGCTCGGAACCCGCAGCCCGGCCACCGCCAGCGCCTCGTGCAAGGTCGCCCAGGTAACGCCGGCCCCGGCCTCCACCGTGCCGCCCTCCGCGTCGATCGCGATCGACTGCAGGCGCGACACGTCGACGATCGCGCCGCCATTCGGCCGGTAGCCGGCGGTGTAGGACCAACCACCACCACGCGGGAACAGTGCGATCGCGTGCGCACGCGCCACCCGGACCAGGCGCTGCACTTGGTCCTGGTCTACCGGCCGCAGGACGACACCGGCGGGATGCGTGGCAGGGCCGGACAGGTCGGCGGAGGCGAACGCGCACTCGGCCGGGTCGGTCACCGTCTCGATGCCCTCGGCACGGAACGAGTCGGCCAGGTCGGCGAGGGTTGGTGCGTCCATCATTCAACCGCGCTGCCGCAGGTCGGTCTTCAGCACCTTGCCGGCGGCATTGCGCGGCAGGCTGTCGACGAAGCTCACGTGCCGCGGGACCTTGAAGCCGGCCAGGCTCTGCTTGCAGGCGGCGAAGACATCGTCGGGCGCGATCGTCTCGCCAGGCCGCATCACCAGGAACGCCTTACCGGTCTCGCCCCAATATGCGTCGGGCACGCCGACCACGGCCGCATCGGCCACGCCGGGCAGGCGGAACAGGAACTCCTCGACCTCGCGCGGGAACACGTTCACGCCGCCGGAGATGTACATGTCCTTCTTTCGGTCGACGATGTAGTAGCAGCCGTCCTCGTCCTCCCAGGCCAGGTCGCCGGCGGAGAACCACCCGTCCCGCATGGCGGCTGCGGTCGCCTCCGGGTTGTTCCAGTAGCCCAGGAACAGGCACGGCGACGTGTTGAACAGCTCGCCCACCTGGCCGCGGGCCACCGGCTGCCCCGCCTCGTCCAGCAGCTTGACCTGGTTCATCGTGAACGGGTGGCCCACGCACTGCGCCTTCCGGAGCTGGTCTTTCGGTCGCAGGTTGGTGACAATGCCGCCTTCGGTCGAGCCGTATAGCTCGTGCAACAATCCCTCTCCGAAATAGTCGATGATGACTTCCTTGGTCCGCTGTGGCAGCGGCGCCGCGTTCGACATCAACGCGCGGAGCGGGATGTCGCGGTAGCGGTCCAGCAGCTTCTTCTCCAGCGCGAAGATCGCGTTGAACAGTGTGGGCACCATGAAAGTGCCGGTGGCGCCATTCAGGCTGAGCGCACGCAATGTGGCCTCCGGCTCGAAGCCCGGCAGGATCTCGCACGTGCCGCCAAAGAACACCGCGGCGTGGGCGAAGCTGTAGCCGGCGCCGTGGAACATCGGTGTGATGGCCAGGAAGCGGTCGTCCGGCCCGTAGCAGCCGTATTCGGATGCCATGCAGAACCCGACTTGCACCCGCGCCCGGTGCGGCAGCACGACGCCGCGCGGTTTGCCGGTGGTCCCGGACGTGTAGGGGATCGAGAAGGCATCCCATTCCTCGACCGCCGAAAGTGCCGCCGGCCGGGCCTGCAATAGTAGGTCCTCGTAGTCCGGCCCGATCACGATGATGCGCTCGACCGCCGGGCAGCCGGCGGCCCGCAGCAGCGACTCCAGCGCGGCCGCCACAAAAACGACCCGTGCGCCGCAATCGTTGAGGATGAAGCTCAGTTCGGCAGCCGTCTGCTTGGGATTCGGGGTCGCGACCGCCACTCCCGCCTCCGCCAGCCCGTCCACGATCTCGATGTATTCAAGGCAGTTCGTCGCGACGATCGCCGCCCGGTCGCCCTTGGTCAGACCCAGCCCGGCCGCGAGCGAGGCCACCTTGTCGATGCGCTCGACGAGTTGGGCGTAGGTCAGGCTCCGGTCGCCGCAGATCAGCGCCGTCTTGCCCGGCCCGCGCGCCCGGCTGGCGCGGATGCCGGACGCCATGGTCATGGGCCGGTAGGTGGCCGGCAGGGTGGCCGTGCGCACGGCTAGGCCGCCGCTGCGGTGCCGGCACTCTCCGGCAGGCGGAACACCCGCAGCGCGTTCTCGCGCATGAGCTGCTTCATCGTCTGTGGCCGCAGCTTCAGCTCGTCGATCTCGCGCACGGCCCGCTCGGGGTCGATCACCGGCCAGTCGGTGCCGAACAGCACCTTGTCCCGGCCGTAACTGTCCAGGTAGCGGACGAGCTGTGCCGGCCAGTGCTTCGGCGCATAGGCGTCGACGCCGATGAAGATGTTCTCGTGCTTCCAGGCCATCGCGATCATCTCGTCCGTCCAGGGCACGCCGATATGGATGCCCAGCAGCTTTAGCTCCGGGAAGTCGATCGCCACCTTATCCAGGCAGATTGGGTGGCCGACACTCGGCAGCCTGCGCTCGCGCGAATAGACCAGGTTCTGGCCGACCTGCATCATGATCGGAATATCCAATTCGCAGCACTTGGCATAGTACGGATAGTATTTCGCATCGTCGGGCGCCAGGCCGAACCAGTGCGGGTAGAGGTGCGCGCCGACGAAACCATGCTGCTTCACGGCCGCTTCCAGGTCCCGCAGCCCCTGCATGCCGCGGAACGGATCGACGCCCGCCAGGCCGGAGAAGCGGTCCGGGTGCTCCGCGCACACTTCGGCCACCCGGGCATACGGGATCTCGAACGATCCCCGGATCGCCAGGTCGCCGCACCGCACCGCGATCAGCAGCGAACGGTCGATGCTGCAGCGGTCCATCTTGGCCAGGTAGTCCTCGATCTCGACGCCGTTGCGCATCGCATCGGACATACGGACCTGCGACTTGAAATCCTCGTCGAGCCCGGTCTGGTTGTTGCGGACCTCCTGCGGCGTGAAGAGGTTGCACACGATATCAATCGATCCGGTCATCCACCGCTCTCCATGGCTACTCGTTCTGCGAGCCGCGCGGACTGCCGCACGATCAGCTCGCCTCGTAACGACACGACTTCGTCCGGCACGGCGCCGTCCGCCAGGCGGGCGGCCAGCAGGTCCAGTCCTCGCCCGATCATCGCCCCGACCGGTTGGCGGACGGTCGTCAGCCCGTAGCTCGGCCAGCCGCCGGCTGCGATTCCGTCAAAACCGACGACCGAGATGTCCTGCGGCACGCGCAGACTGGTCGCGCGAACCCCGTCCATGACGCCCATGGCCATAATGTCCGCAACCGCGAAGACGGCGGTGGGCCGGCGCTTGGCCGGCATCTGCGCAATGCTCCGACCGGCGTCGAAGCCGCCCTGGTATGTCGCCGCGCCTTCCAGGTACAACACCGTTTCCGCTCCATGCTCGGCCACCCGGCCGGCAAAGCCGCGCTCACGCTCCTGGCTCGTGGACGCCGTGGTGACGCCCCGGACCACTGCGAACGTCCGGTGCCCCGCGCCGAGCAGCTCCGCCGCCAGCATCTGGCCGCCGCCGAAATTGTCGCAGGTGACGGCGCTGCCGTGGTACTTCGGCACGCGGTTGACCATGACTACGGGCACCCGGTGGTCGGCGCAGATCTCCCCCGCCCGCGACGAGAGCTGCGCCGACGTGATCAGGCATCCATCGACCTGGTATTGCATCAACGCCTCGGTCGTCCGGTCCTCAAGCGGCCCGGGGCCAGCGTGCAGCAGCAGCAGGCGCAAGCCGCGGTCGGCTGCCTGGGCGACGGCCTCCTCCAGCAGCTCCGAATAGAACGGGTTCGTGTTCGGCCCGAGCACGAAGCCGACGAGGCCGCTACGCCCGCCCGACAACGTGCGAGCCATGGCGCTGGGCATATAGCCAACCTTGATCGCGAGCGCCTCGATGCGCTTCCTGGTCTCGACAGAAATACGCGGATCGCCTTTCAGGGCGCGCGACACGGTCGAGGCGGAAACCCCGGCCCGCCGCGCCAGGGTGACCACCGTCGCCCGTTCCCGCCCGATATCTCCGTCTGCCATCCACACTCCCGCTTGTGTCCGATGTCGATGCCAACATTTGCACGGAATAAAGGCTATCTACCGTCTTACGCAAAGAGTGTCCACGTATTTGCTTTGCCAAGCGTTCCAAATTGGTCATAGACTGGTGCCACCGTGTGCACACAATCCATGACCGTGACCGAGAAGATCATTGCCGCCCATGCGAACGGGCCAGTGTGCGCCGGCGACATCGCCACAGTCGCGCCTGACGTCCTCCTGCTCAACGACGTGTCCGGGCCGCTCGCCTTCGACCAGTTCGACGCGATGGGTGCAACGGCCCCCTTCGACGCGAGCCGGATCGTCCTCGTTGCGGATCACTTCGCCCCTGCGAAGGATGTCACCACGGCCGAGGCGCTGCGTGTCCTGCGCGACTTCGCCCGCACTCATGGCATTACCCATATCTACGACCCTGGCCGCGGCGGGATCGAGCATGCCCTGTTGGCCGAGCTCGGGCTGGTCGGCCACGGCACAATCGTGTTCGGCGCCGACAGCCATACCTGCACCGCCGGCGCCTTCAACGCCCTCGGGATCGGGTTCGGCTCCACCGACCTAGCCGCAGCCCTCGCCACCGGCGAGCTTTGGCTGCGTGTCCCCGAAAGCATCCGAGTCGACCTGACGGGCGCCCCCGACCGCGCCGGCGCCGGCCGGTTCGTCACCGGAAAGGACGTCATCCTGGAGGTGATCCGCCGCATCGGCGTCGATGGCGCGTTGGGCGCGGCGCTGGAGTTCGGCGGATCCGGCCTGGCGGCCCTGTCGATTGATGAACGCATGGCGATCGCGAACATGGCGGTTGAGGCGGGTGCGGATACCTGCGCCTTCGAGGGAGATGCGCAATCCGCCAGCCATATGCAGCAACGCGGCATGCCGGCGTGCCCGCCCGTCCTGCCGGATGCAGGGGCAACCTATCGTGCCCGGCTGACAATCGACCTGGCCACCCTTGAGGCCATGGTCGCGCGGCCGCCTTCGCCGGGCGACGCCGTGCCCCTGTCCGCGCTGCTGGGCCGGCGGGTGGACCAGGTCTATGTCGGCAATTGCGCCAACGGCGCCATGACCGACCTGCGGCAAGTGGCCGAGATCCTGCGGGGCCGCACCATCAGCCTCGACGTGCGCATGATCGTCGTGCCTGCGACCCAAGCGATCTGGCGTCAGGCCATGGCGGAGGGCCTGCTGGAAACGATTGCCGCCGCCGGGGCCGCCATCTCCACCCCGACCTGCGGGGCCTGCTTCGGCGGGCACATGGGGATCCTCGCGGCCGGCGAGACGGCGATCGCGACCACCAACCGCAACTTCCGCGGTCGCATGGGTGACCCGACCGCCTCCGTGTTCCTCGCAAACGCCTGGGTCGCGGCCGCCGCGGCGGTCGCGGGGGAGATCGTGATCCCGACCTTGGCCGAGGCCGGCCTCCCTCTGGTGCCCGCATGATCACCGGCACCGTTCACCGGCTTGGCGACGACGTGGACACCGACGCCATCCTGCCCGGCCGCTACTTGGCGCTGAAGGATCCCACCGCCCTGGCCGCTCATTGCCTGGAGGCGCTCGACCCCGGCTTCCGCGGCCGGGTTCGACCCGGCGACATCATCGCCGCTGGCCGCAACTTTGGCACGGGCTCGTCGCGCGAGCACGCCGTGATCGCGCTGAAGGCGCTCGG
>CAXSEK010000122.1:0-7898 GCA_964235625.1 uncultured Acetobacteraceae bacterium | reverse complement strand
CGTTCCGACCTACTCCCCGCGCGAGATCGTCAGCGAGCTCGACCGGTTCATCGTCGGCCAGAACGACGCCAAGCGCGCCGTCGCCATTGCGTTGCGCAATCGCTGGCGCCGCCAGCACGTCGCGGAGGCGATGCGCGAGGAGGTCGTGCCCAAGAACATCCTGATGATCGGCCCGACTGGCTGCGGCAAGACCGAGATCGCGCGGCGGCTGGCCAAGTTGGCACAGGCGCCGTTCCTGAAGGTAGAGGCGACCAAGTTCACCGAGGTCGGCTATGTCGGCCGCGACGTGGAGAGCATCGTGCGGGACCTGGTCGAGGTCAGCATCACGATGCTCAAGGAGAGCTCGCGCAAGGGCGTGCAGGCAAAGGCCGAGCAGCAGGCGGAGGACAAGCTGGTGACCGCCCTGGTCGGCGAGGGCGCCGGCGGTGACACGCGCGCCAAGTTCCGCCGCATGCTGCGCGACGGCGAGCTGGAGGAGAAGGAGGTCGAGGTGAGCGTCGCCGACAGCGGCAGCAACCCGGCGGGTGCGATGGACATCCCGGGCATGCCGGCCGGGCAGATGATCAACCTCGGCGAGATGATGAAGGGCATGATGGGCCGCCAGCAGAAGGCGCGGCGCATGACCGTGGCCGACGCCCGCACGGCACTGACGCGGGATGAGGCCGACCACCTGCTGGATACCGAGCAGGTCACCAAGGATGCGGTGTTCCACGCCGAGCAGAACGGCATCGTGTTCCTGGACGAGATCGACAAGGTGTGCGCCCGGTCCACCGAGGGGTTCCGCGGCGGCGACGTTTCCCGCGAGGGCGTGCAGCGAGATCTGCTGCCGCTGATCGAGGGCACGACAGTCACGACGAAGTATGGCCCGGTCAAGACGGATCATATCCTGTTCATCGCGTCCGGCGCGTTCCATCTGGCCAAGCCGTCCGACCTGCTGCCAGAGCTGCAGGGCCGGCTGCCGATCCGGGTGGAGCTGGCGCCGCTGTCGCGCGCCGACCTGCGGCGGATCCTGGTGGAGCCGGAGCACAGCCTGCTGAAGCAGTATGAGGCGTTGCTGGGCACGGAGGGGGTGACGCTCGACTTCCACGAGGACGCGATCGACGCGTTGGCCGAGCTGGCGTCGGACATCAACGACCGGGTGGAGAATATCGGTGCCCGCCGCCTGGCGACGGTGATGGAGAAGCTGTTGGAGGAGATCAGCTTCTCCGCCAGCGATAGGCAGGGTGATACGGTGACGGTGGATGCGGCCTACGTGAACGATAAGGTGGCGGCCTTGGCGGCGCGTGGGGATCTAAGCCGGTTCATTTTGTAGTCGGGTGTTGTGACGCCTGTTATAACGTCGGTTTGGAGGTGTAACATGGCGGAACTGAAGGTGATTGCCATTGGCAATTCAACGGGGGTGATCCTGCCACGCGAGGTGCTGTCCCAGCTTGGCGTGTAAAAAGGTGACGCATTGTTCGCCATAGACGAGGCAAATGGGCTCAAGCTCTCTGTTCGCGAGCCGGGGTTGGAGGAACAACTCGAAGTGGCACGGCGCATCATGCGGGATCAGGTTGCCGTGCTTCGCGAACTGGCGAAGAGGCTGTCTGGCTAAGGCGAGATTTGATCGAGATCATCCACGAAGAACAAGTCGCTCAGCATGGCGGCGGGACGGGTTTGCGTGATGCTGGGCTTCTTGAGAGTGCGCTTGCCCGCCCTTTGAACCCTGCCAACTACGGCGAGCCAGACATCGGTGAGTTGGCCGCCATGTATGCAATCGGGATCTGTAAGAACCATTCGTTCCTCGATGGGAACAAGCGGACTGCATACGTCGCGCTAGAGACGTTCCTTGCGCTAAACGGCACGGCGTTCCCGGCCAGCGACGCCGGGTCAACCGTCGCGATGCAAGATCTTGCGGCGGGCAATCTGGCAGACGAGGATTTCATCGCCTGGGTTCGCGACCATGCAAGGCCTTTACACGGCGAAATCGCAGGGTCCGCAGGCTGAGCCAGGCCAACCACACCAGCGACGGTATTGCACCGCCTTGCCGCCTGGCCTCGGCTGCGGCTGGGCGGAGCACCCGCTCTACTGTGGATCGCGGCTTTTAGATCCCGAGCTCACGCACGGCCAGCCAGTTGGAGCGCAGCTTGAACCAGCGCCTGAACCGCCGGATGGTGACGACCTGCTCCAGGTCGTGCCAGCAGAACGCGACCTGATCCAGACCGACCGGATAGGCGTAGGTCAGGAAGCCCGGCGTGAACGCGCCACCCAGTTCCTTCCGGTCCCGTATTTGCAGGTCGGCATCGACCAGGAGCAGCGTCAGCTTCTCCTTGAACGGCTGATCGTCGTTCAGCAACAACAGCGTGCTGCCATCCGGCAGGCGAAATTGTGCCTCGAGGATGCGCGCCTCGACCTCGGTGACCCGGCGGCCATGATATAGCACCGTATCATAAGATTTTGCCCGGTCGTCGGCGACTTGGACGCTAAAATCCGTCACGCTGGACATTGCCTCGAATACAGAATCTGTCCGCAGGTCCATGGCCGTCTTAGATCGCTCTTCTTCGCCGCAAGCAAGTTGACGGCGGACCACCGCGTTGTCACATCCGCGCCATGACCGACCCTTTCGTCACGCCCGCCGAACCAACCGCCGCCGATGCCATCGCCGCCATCGGGGAGGAACTGGCCGTGTTCGACGACTGGATGGACCGCTACGGCTTCATCATCGAGCTCGGTCGCGGCCTGCCGCCCTTCCCTCCTGAATGGGCGGACGATTCGCACCGGGTCCCGGGCTGTCAGAGCAAGGTTTGGATGGAGGCGGCGATGCAAGGCGCCGTGCTGCGCTTCGCCGGCGCGTCCGACGCAGCGATCGTGTCGGGCTTGGTGGCGATGCTGCTGCGGGTCTATTCCGGGCGTGCGCCGGCCGAGATCGTGGCGACCGACCCGGTGTTCCTGAAGGAGCTCGGGCTGCTGGAGGCGCTGTCCACCAACCGTGGCAACGGCATCGCCGCCATGGCCCGGGCGATCCGGGAGGCGGCGCAATCCCAACTGAAATCGCACCCGGCCTAAACACTCCAGTCCTCGCGTCGCCGGGCGTCCGGGTCGGGCTGTTCACCGGAGCGTTCTTCGCCGCGGCGGCGGTCAGCACGGCGTTCCTGCCGATCTGGATGGCGGAGCGCGGGATCGACGCCGGACAGATCGGCACGGTCCTGGGGCTGGCGTCGCTGGTGCGGTTGCTGGCCGTGCCGCTCTGGGGTGCCGCGGCGGACCGGGTGGGTCGGCGGCGGCCGATGCTGCTGCTGGCGGCCGGCTGCTCGGCGGCGGCGGTCGCGTGCTTTCCGCTGGCGCACGGGATTGCGGCGCTGTTGCTGCTCGTCACGGCCCAAGGGATCGCGGCGGCGGCGCTGACGCCGCTCGCGGACACGCTGACGCTGGCGCTCGCGGCGGCCGGGCGGCTGACCTATGGGCGGACGCGGGCGTGGGGGTCCGCGGCGTATATGCTGGCGACGGCAGCGGCGGGTCCGGTGCTGAGCTGGGCGGGGTCGTGGATGGTGCCGGGCTTGGTCGCGGCAGGATACGGTGTTGCCGCGGCGCTGGCGCCGGCCTTGCCCGAACCGGATCGGGTCGAGGCAGAGCATGTGTCCCGCGCCACGTCCGGACTGCTGCGCCTGCCGGCGCTGCGAATAACGATCCTGGCGAGCGCGCTGATCCAGGGGTCGCACGCGGCCTATTACGGGTTCGCCGCGCTGTATTGGCGGGGGGCCGGCATCAGCGACACGGTGGTCGGCCTGCTGATCGCCGAGGGGATCGTGATGGAGGTCGTGCTCTTCGTCTGGGGCGGGCGGTGGGTCGCCCGGCTCGGCCCGGCCCGGCTGACAGGGTTGGCTGCTGGCGCCTGCATCGTCCGCTGGGTCGTGCTCGCCTGTACGACGGCAGTGCCGGTGCTCGCGGTGGTGCAAGTGCTGCACGCGGCGACGTTCGCGATGCAGCATCTATCCTCGATGGCGATGCTGAGCCGCTGCGTGCCGCCGGGCCGCGCGGCGGGGGCACAGGCGTTGCACTCGGCGCTGGGTTTCTCGGCGCCGACGGGATTGCTGATCTGGCTGGTCGGGTTGGGCTATGCCCGGTTCGGCGGGGAGGTTTTCCTGCCGATGGCGGTGCTGGGCGGTGCCGGGTTGCTGCTGGTCCGGCCGCTGGCGGCGTTGGCGCGACGCCCCTCTCCCTGAAGGCGGGAGAGGGAGCAGCACCAGGTCCGCCTACCCGATTGTCTCGCCGTGCAGGACGATGTCCAGCCCCTCCATCTCCTGGTCCCGGGTCACGCGCAGGCCGATCACAGCGTCGATGATCTTAAGCAGGACGAAGGAGATCACGCCGCTCCAGATCAGGGTGATGCCGACCGCTTCCGCCTGCTTCAGCAGCTGGGCCATGCCGCCGACCGTACCCCCCGGGCTCGCATCGCTGGCGGAGAGCGGACCGTAGGCGAACACGCCGGTCAGTAGCGCGCCGACGATGCCGCCGATGCCGTGCACGCCCCAGGTGTCCAGGCTGTCGTCATAGCCGAACACGTGCTTCAGCCCCGTGGCCGACCAGAAGCAGACCAAGCCGGCCACGATGCCGATGATCAGCCCCGGCCCAGGCAACACGTAGCCGGAGGCGGGGGTGATGGCGACCAGCCCCGCCACCGCGCCGGAGATGATGCCGAGCACAGAGGGTTTGCCCTTGGTGACCCACTCGGCAAACATCCAGGCCAGCGCCGCACCGGCGGTCGCGATCTGCGTCACCGTCATCGCCATGCCCGCACGCCCGCCGGCGCCCACCGCCGATCCGGCGTTGAAGCCGAACCAGCCGACCCACAGCAGGGAGGCGCCGATTACGGCATAGGTCAGGTTGAACGGCTGCATGTTGTCGTGCCCGTACCCCACGCGCTTGCCGAGCACGAGCGCGCAGACCAGGCCGGCAACGCCCGCGTTGATGTGCACCACCGTGCCGCCCGCGAAGTCGATCGCGCCGATCGTGGCACCCACGTAGCCGGTCGCGCTCCAGACGGAGTGGGCGATCGGGCAGTAGACCACCAGCGACCACAGCACCATGAACACGCACATGGCGCTGAACTTCATCCGGTCCGCGAAGGCGCCGGCGATCAGCGCCGGCGTGATGATCGCGAACGTCATCTGATACATCATGTATACGCTCTCGGGGATCGTGTACGCCGTCTCGTTACCGGATCCGGCGCCGAGGGTGAACGGCACGTCCACCCCATTCTTAATGTGCTCACCGAGGCCGTTGAGGAACACGCGCGAGAGGTCGCCGATGAAGGGCGCGGTGACACCGCTGCCATTGGTGAAGGTCAGGCTGTAGCCCGCCACCATCCAGACGACGGTGATCAGGCAGCAGATCGCGAAGGACTGCATCAGGGTGGCAAGGATGTTCTTCTTGCGCACCATGCCGGCGTAGAACAGCGCCAGGCCCGGCACCGTCATCATCAGCACCAGGGCGGTGCTGGTCAGCATCCAGGCGGTGTCCCCGGTGTCGATCTTGGCGGTGGCTTCGGCGGCGGCGGTGGCGGCCGGGGCCACATTAGTACCGGGCTGGGTGGTCTGCGCCCAGGCGGCGCCGGCCAGCAGCCCGACTGCTAGGGTGGCCAACACCGTCCTGGTCGCAGTGTGGGCAAGCGTGCGCTTCATCGTCGACTGATCCCTCATAGTGCTTCGGCGTCCACTTCCCCGGTCCGGATACGCACGGCGCGTTCGATGTCCAGCACGAAGATCTTGCCATCGCCGATCTTACCGGTCTGGCCGGACTTCATGATCGCTTCCACCACCTGCTCGGCGAGGCTGGCCGGAACGGCGACCTCGATCTTCACCTTCGGCAGAAAGTTCACATGGTATTCGGCGCCGCGGTAGATCTCGGTCTGGCCTTTCTGCCGGCCGAATCCCTTGACCTCCGACACCGTCAATCCCTGGACACCCAGCGGCGTGAGCGCCTCGCGGACATCGTCCAACTTGAAGGGTTTGATGATCGCTATGACCAGCTTCATCGTGGAACCTCGTTTCCTGTTCGGCGCCGGCTACCGGAAAGCGGTCGCCCTGACAGTCAACCCTTAAACAAGAAGCGTGCCGGTCTCTTGAGCATGGAACCGGCAGGACCGCGGCACGAGACGAGCCGTTGCGCTTCAAGCAGGCGTGACCACCTGCCCAGAAACTAGGCAGAGTAGCATGGACAATCAGATCGAAGCCGATATCTGCGTGGTGGGCGCCGGCCCGGTCGGGGCGTCGCTGGCCTGCAGCCTGGCCGCGGGCGGCGCGCGCGTGGCGGTGGTGGACCGCGCGAAGCTGCCGCCGATGGAGCACCCGGATTTCGACGGCCGGGCCTACGCGATCGCCGCCGGGTCGCGCGCCTTGCTGGAGGCGTCGGGCGTCTGGGCGAAGCTGCCATTCGAGCCGTGTCCGATCCTGGACATCCGCGTTTCCGACGGCAAGACCGGGCGTCAGGCCTCCAAGCTGTATCTGCATTTCGACCACGCGGAGGCCGAGGCCGGCCCGTTTGGCTGGATGGTCGAGGCGCGCAGCCTGCGGGTGGCACTGAACGCGCAACTGCACGCCTTGCCGGGTGCCGCAGTGTTCGCGCCGGCCCAGGCGGTGGTGACACGATCCGCCGAGGGCGCCGTGGTGCAGGTCGCCGGCGGCCCGGCAATCCGCTGCCGGCTGGTCGTGGCGGCGGAGGGCCGTGAATCCCCGTTGCGGGCGCAGGCCGGCATCGGCGTATCCCGTCTGGCCTACGCCCAATCGGGGATCGTGAGCGCGGTGTCCCACGAGCGGCCGCATCGCGGTGCCGCGCTGGAGCACTTCCTTCCGGCCGGGCCGTTCGCCCAGTTGCCGATGACGGGGACGCCGGACATGCCGAACCTGTCCGCCGTGGTATGGACGGAGCAGGCCGACCTGGCGCCGCGCATGATGGCGCTGGACGACGCCGCGTTCGGGCGGGAGATCGCGCGCCGGCTGGGCACTCACCTGGGCGCGGTGCGGCCGGTCGGCCGGCGCTGGATCTACAAGCTCGGCGCCCTGCACGCCCACCGCTACACCGCTGAGCGTCTGGCGCTGGTCGGGGACGCGGCCCATGGTATCCACCCGATCGCCGGGCAAGGCCTGAACCTCGGCCTGCGGGACGTGATCGCGCTCAGCGACCTGGTCTGCGCCGCGGTCGCGGACGGCGCGGACCCGGGTGACCCGGCGCTGCTGGCCCGCTACCAGGCGCGGCGCCGGCCGGCCAACCTGCTGATGCTGGGCGCCACGCACGCGCTGGACCGTCTGTTCTCGACGGATAATGCCCTGGTGCGGACGGTGCGGGATTTGGGCATTGCCGGGGTGCAGCTTCTGCCGCCGCTGAAGCGGGTGTTCATGCGGCAGGCAATGGGCGCGTAGGATAGTCAGATAAGGTGGTACGACGGGGTTTGATGGAAACCTGGACGCCAATATACGCCATGGTTCCCGCACGAAGCACGCCGGACTGCGGGCAAGTGCGAGGCGGCTCTCCTCGCTTTCGGATCGCGTGAAAGCCTTATGCAGGGCGATCAGCCTCAGCGTTTTGGCGCTCGGCAGCCGAACTCCGGCAACGCACCGGACGCGTTGCGGCCCTATATTGCCGGGTTCGCTTAGACGTCACTCCTGCCAGGTAAAGCGGCCGTTGGCAGCTTGCTTCGGATCCGGCCATGTGGAACCTTGGCGAAAAAGGGGGTTAACCAAATGCGTCCAAACTATTGCGTGACTGGCCGAGCATGACTGCCTTGCGGTTTCGCACCGGGTGCGTGTGCGTTGTGGCCGCAGCTGTGGCTGTATCCAGCGCCGCTGCCGCACAAACCGTCAGTCCACGAGCGCACACGGCTCAAGGCGACGTGATCGGCCGTTACGACGGGCTGGTCGCCA
>CAXSEK010000121.1:0-7900 GCA_964235625.1 uncultured Acetobacteraceae bacterium | reverse complement strand
TGCGTTGTGGATTTGTTCTAAGCACGTCCAGGCCGTTTTCAACCACCAGGTGTCCAGAGGACGACTGTCCTTTGGCGGGGTTTGGGGCAGAGCCCCAATCTTGGTGCGCGTTTTGGTGGGACGCCAAAGCGCGTCCTACACTACAAAGTCGATTCGTTCAGGTTCGGGCGATCATCAGCAGTGCCGGCAGTGCGAGATGCCCCAGCAGCCGGACGTGCTCCACGTTGCTCTCATCGTAATACGCCGCCCGGTGCAACAAGTTGAGCGTGCCCACTGTCTGCCCGCGCCAGCGCACCGGCAGGTTCAGCACGCTCTCGCAGCCGAGCGACCAGATCAGCTCGTAGTCGTAGAACACCTCGCGGATATCCTCCCGCGTGCGCCCGATATACGGCTCGCCGCGGCCGATGATGGTCTGCATCCAGGCGGAGTCCGTCACCGGCTTGCGCCCGCCGACCGGGTATTCCGCCGGCATGTTGCTGTAAAACCGCTCGGACTGCCGCAGCGCCGGGTGGTGCACCAGCACGGTGAACAGGATGTGCCCGGGCGAGCGCGCCAATGCCGCATCCAGGGCGCGGAACGTGGCGCCGGGCTGCTCGGTGTCGGCATGCGCGGCGATCAGGGCGTCGGTCATACCGTGTCCTTCCGGTAGAGGCGGGAGCGTTCAGGGAGCAGCCCCTGCGGGCGGAGGTGCAGCACCAGGATCAGCGCCGCGCCGATCGCCCCCTCCCTTACCGAGGCGACCTGCACCGGGCTGAGGAACGGCAGCACCGCCGCCAGGAACCGCGTGCCCTCCATCAACGCCACCACGAAGACCGCGCCGATCACTGCGCCACCCATGCTGCCGGTCCCGCCGGCGGTCAGCGCCAGCACGACGTAGATCGTGATCAGCGGCTGGAACGCGTCCGGCGCCACATAGGCGTTGAACTGGGCATACAGCGCGCCAGCCAGCCCCAGCACGCCGGAGCCGAGCGCGAAGGCCTGCACCTTGAACGCCAGCGTGCGCTTGCCGGCGACGGCGGCCACCGTCTCGTCCTCGCGGATCGCGCGCAGCACCCGGCCCCAGGGAGCGCGGGACAGCCGGGCCAGAGCGAGTGCCACGATGACCACCACCCCCCACACGATGGAAGCGAACAGCGCGTTGAAGCCGAGCGCGCCCAGCACGCCGCGGCCCGGTCCGGGGATGGCGCTGATCCCGTCAGTGCCATTGGTGAGCCAGACCTCGTTGGCCGCGAGCAGGCGCAGCACCTCGGCGAAGCCCAGCGTCACGATGGCCAGGTAATCTCCCCGCAGCCGCGCCGTGATCCCGGCCACCACCGTACCGAGCAGCGCCGAGGCCGCCGTCGCCGCCAGCCACGCCGCCGGCAGCGGCCAGTGCAGCCGCACCGTCAACAGGGCGGACGCGTAGGCGCCGACCAGATAGAACCCAGCCAGGCCGAGGTTCACCATGCCCGCCAGGCCCCAGATCACGTTCAGCCCCAACGCCATCAGCGCGTAGAGCCCGGCGAACACGCCGAGTGCCAGGAGGTAGTTCTCCATCAGTACGCCCGCTCGCCCAGCAGCCCACGCGGCCGCAACGACAGCACCAGCACGATGGCGGCGAACCCGATCGCCGAGCGGTAGGAGGGCGGCAGCACCGCGACCGACACCTCCTCACCCACCCCGATCACGAACGCGCCCGCAACCGCGCCGGGGATGCTGCCCAGCCCGCCCACCACTGCCGCGGCGAACACCGAGAGCATGACGCTGTACCCGGTCAGCGGGTTGATCGAGGTGTCGAGCCCGATCAGCATCCCGCCGAACCCGGCCAGCCCCATGCCCAGGAACGTCGCCAGCCGGGCCACCGCCCGCGCGTCGATGCCCTTCAGCGCGGCGAGCGCCGGGCTGTCGGCCACCGCACGCATCGTCTTGCCCGTGGTGGTGAAGCCGAGGAAGGCGAACAGCGCCGCCATCGCCACCAGCGCACACAGGGCGTTGGCCACCTGCTGCGGCCCGACTGAGAGCACAAGGCCGCCCAGCCCGAACCGCCAGTCCCGGAACACCGGCAGGTCGTAGCCGCGCAGATCGTTGCCGAAGAAGAACCGGATTGCGTTCTCGATCACGATGTTCAGCGCGACCGAGGCGATCGCGGCTGCCAGCGCGCCGGCCGGGCGCAGCGGCCGCAGCAGCGTGTCGTCCAGCAGCATCCCCACGGCGCCGGCCACCAGGAATGCCACCACCAGCGCCACCGTGGCCGGCCAGTGCAGCACCGTGTTGGCCAGCAGCCCGGCATATGCGCCGACCGTGGCCAGCCCGCCCACGGCGAAATTGGGGAAGCGCAACACGGCGTAGATCGCGGTGAAGCCGATCGCGGGCACCGCCAGCACGGCCCCCGCCATCAGGCCGTTGACCAGGAGTTGGACTAGGTCCGCCATCAGGAAATCGAAAGCAGCCGGGCCTTGCCCTTCTCGGCCACCTCGAAGCGGAACTTGCAATCCGCGATGTCGCCGGACGGCAGGAAGTCGCACGGGCCGGACGCGCCATCGTAGTTCACGTCCTTGCCGGCCGCGAGCAGCTTGAGACCTTCGACCGCGCTCGACACCGTCTGGCCGCCGCCCTGGCTGACCAGGCGCACCGAGTCGTGGACCGCCTGCCCAGAGGCCACCCCCGCCTTGGCGATGGCCAGCGCCACCAGGGAGACGTGGTCGTAGACCTGGCAGGAATACGGGTCCGGCTCGGTGCCCAGGATCTGCTTCACCGCGGCGTAGGCCGGGCTGCCGGGGTCGGGCGAGGGCGCGTAGCTCAGCAGCCCCTCCGTCACCTCCGCCGGCAGCGCGTCCAGCAGCTTGGCGTTGGCGGCGTAGCCGAGCGTGAGCTTCTTGCCGTCGAACCCGGCGCGATAGAGCTCGCGCAGCAGCACGATCAAGTCGGGCGTGTAGCTGTTAAGGAAGACGCTGTCCGGCTTGGTGCGCAGCGCCTGGTCCACCTCCGACCGGAAGGAGGATTTGCTGGCGTCGTACACCACGTCGCCCAGCGCTTCGGCCCCGCCCGCCTGCATCCCGGCGGCCATGGCGTTGTAGCTGTCCACGGCGAACGGCGTCTGGGCCGAGAGGGCGAACATGCGCTTGCCGCCCTGCTGCACCAGGAAGCCGGCGGCGCGCTTGGCTTGCAGCAGCGTGGTGGGCTGGGTACGGATGATGAAGCCCTGATGCGGCAGCTTGGTGATGGAGTCCGCGCCCGAGACGGTGAACAGCATCGTGTGGCCGTCCCAGCATAGCGGCGCCACCGCCGTGGTGACAGCGCTGGCCCAGGTGCCGACCACGGCCACGACCTTGTTCAGGTCGATCAGCTTGCGCGCCGCGCGGACGCCGGCATCCGGGTTGGTCTCGTCATCCTCGCTGGACAGGGCGAATGGGCGGCCAAGTACGCCGCCTTGGGCGTTGATCGCCGCCACCGTGGCGGCGATGACCTTGGCCATGGCCGGCCCATACGGCCCGCCCGCACCGGTCTGCGGCGTGATGGCGCCGAGCGGGATCACCGCACCCTGGGCCATGGTGAGGCGGCTGACGAAGGGAGCGGCCAGGCTCCCGGCGAGGATGGCGCGGCGGGTAGGCTGCATGGTCGGTGCTCCGAGTCCGATGCGTGATGATAGACAACCCTGGCCGAAGGGGAATGCCCGGCGACTCCGATCGTGCCTTGGAGCGTAGCCCGTATCGCGCTTGGGCGATGCGGGATGGTGGCAGAGATGCCCGAGATCGTCGTGGCGGTCCCGCGTCGCCAGAGAGCGATACGGGCTACGTTGTTGGATCGGCCCTAGTCGTTGAGGAAGCCGCCGCCATCCGGGCTGAACAGCCGCTCGGCGGCATGCTGCGTCGAGACGTTCGCCATCTCGATGTAGGGCAAGTTCGCCAGCGCCTGCACCGCCTTCGTGCCGCCCTGGGGGAAGGCCGGGTTGTCCAGGTCGCGCGCGGCGGCGGCCTGGTCGCCAGAGGCGAGGTCGTTGCGCGCTGCCACCAGGCTGTTCACCACCAACTGGGAGGGCGCGTTCGCCGCGATGCCGACGGCGGCGCGGGTCTGGGCACGGCCGACCAGCAACTGCTGTTGCGCGATGGCGCCGATATTGGCCCAGCGCGGGCTCGTGTTCAGCTGGCCCGCGATGTAGTCCATTGCCAGCACGGCCTGGGCGCCGGCCACGGGGTTGCCGTAGGTGCGCGCAGGGTCCGAAAAGGCGTATTGCGCGTATTGCGTGGCTGGCACGTCCTGGTCCAGCGGACTGAACACGCCCGGCGGCAGCCGTGCCGTGTCCGGGGGCGGCGGCAACGGGCCGCAGGCGGCGAGGGCGGCGGCGAGCATCAGGGTCGTGACGGCGGCGCGCATGGAACAGGAGTCTCCGGGGCGGCGCTTCAGCGGACGGGGGCCAGTCCCATCCGGTAGCGCTGAGCTAATTTAACGTAGTGCGCCGCCGTGCGATCCCAACCAGCACGCTCCTCCGCCGACATCACGCGCATGAGACGGGCGGGGCTGCCGGCCCATAGCTCGCCGGGCCCGATCCGCTTGCCCGGCGTCAGCAGGCCACCCGCCGCCAGCATGCCGCCCTCCGCGATGGTGGCGCCGTCCAGCACCGTCGCCCCCATGCCGACGAAGGCGCGGTCCTCCAGCGTGCAGGCATGGACGATGCAGGCATGGCCGACCGTCACGTCGCGGCCGATCAGGCAGGGGAACGACCCGCGGCTCACGTGTACGATCGTGCCGTCCTGGATGTTGGTCCCGTCGCCGACCCGGATGTGGTTGGTGTCCCCCCGCAGCACGCAATGCCACCACACGCTGGCGCCGGCGCCCAGCACGACGTCCCCGATCACGGTGGCGGTGGGTGCCACCCAGGCATCCGGCGCCACTTGCGGCGCCACGCCATCCAGCGCCCAGAGCGGTCCCTCAGCTTGCAAGCTCGACCTCCCGCACGGCGTCCAGCCTGAGCATCAGCCGCATGTTCTGCACCGCGGCCCCCGAGGCACCCTTGCCCAGATTGTCGAGCCGCGCCACCAGCACGGCGTGGCCGTAAGCGGCGTTGGCGTAGACGCGCAGCTCCATCGCGTCCGTGTCGTTCAGCGCCTCCGGCTCGAGCTTGCCGGACAGCTCGGCCGGTAGCACCCGGATCGCCGGGGCGTGGCGGTAATAGGCGGCGAGCGTGTCCGCCAGGTCTTGCCCCGTCGGCCGGCCGGGCAGCGCGTCCAGATGCAGCGGGATAGAGACCAGCATACCCTGGCGGAAATGCCCGACCGAGGGCACGAAGATGGGCCGCCGGGTCAGCTGGGCGTAGCGCTGCAGCTCGGGCACGTGCTTGTGCTCCAGCCCGAGCGCATACAGCTCGAAAGCGGGGCCGCCCACTTGCTCGTGCGCCTCGATGGCGGTGCGCCCGCCGCCAGAATAGCCGCTGACGGCGTTGACGCAGATGGGGTAGTCGGGCGGCAGCAGCCCGGCGGCCACCAGCGGGCGCAGCAGCGTGACCGCCCCGGTCGGGTAGCAGCCGGGATTGGCGACGCGGCCGGCACGGGCGATCCGTTCCGCCTGGCCGGCATCCAATTCCGGCACCCCGTATACCCAATCCGGATCCACCCGGTGCGCCGTGCTGGCATCCAGCAGCTTCGGCGCGTCCGCCCCGAGTTCGGCGGCCAGTGCGGCGGACTCGCGGGAGGCATCGTCATGCAGGCAGAGGATCGCGAGGTCCACCTGCGCCATCATGTCCTGCCGCGCCGCCGGCTCCTTGCGGTGCGCCGGGTCGATCGATCGGATGGTGACGCCCGGCATGCCGTCCAGCCGCTCGCGGATGCCCAGGCCCGTTGTGCCGGCCTCGCCGTCAATGAAGAGAGTGTAGGTCATGGACGGACGATACCGCAAAAACGGGACTTCGGAACCCTATCTCCAGGGTGATCGATTGAACGGAGCCGGTGGATACGGGCATGGCTGGAGTCGCGGGTGCAGGCCTGACGGAACGCCTCAGCCGTGCTACGCCGAGGGGCAAGGGCATCATGCAACACCAGGCCACGCACGATCCGATACTTGAACGTTTCCGTTCAGCAACGACGGAGCTCTATGGATCAAGGCTGGAGCGGCTGGTTCTGTTCGGATCCCGTGCCCGTGGCGACAACCGGCCGGATTCTGATTACGATATTGCCGTGTTCCTGCATGGCTACACCAGCCTGTGGACCGAACTACAGCCCCTCGGCGCCATCAGCGCCGCAATCGCGGCGGACAGCGGCGAATTCATTTCGGCAAAGCCGTTCCGTGCCGGGAGACATAGGGAAGACCACCCGTTGATGCGCGAGATCGCCCGTGATGGCCTTGATCTGTGATCACGCCGCAACGCCATATCGAGATGGCACGTCGCACCTTGGCAAGTGGCCGATTCCTGCTTGAAGGCGGATTCACCGAACAGGCTGGACGGGATGCTTACATCGCGGCTTTCCATGCAGCGCAGGCGTTCACGGTCCATGTCACGGGCAAAGAGCCCAAGACACACCGTGGTGCCCGGACAGAGTTTGCCCGCCTTCGGCAAGCCGAGCCGGCGTTGCCGCAATCGTTCGCCACCTTCCTCAGCAACGCCTATGAGCTGAAGACGCAAGCGGATTACGACGGCGACGAACCGCTGTCCCATGCAGAGGCTGCAGCAGCGCTGGCCACGGCAATAGAGATGGTCGAGGTGATCGCAACCTTCCTGGCCACGTCATAAAGAGCGGCGGCTCAGCTCCCCCACTGCGAGCACGACGCCACGATGATCACGATCACGCCGAGCCCCAAATTCGCGTGGATCAGCTTGCGGATCGACGCCGCCGGCCCCGGGCCTGGTTGGGCCTTGAACCGCTTGTACGGGCCGAAGAACAACACCAGGTAGACCACCGCCATCACCAGGCCGAGCACCTGCATCACGTTCACCGGCCACGGCAAGTGCGCAAAGCCGCCCCACACGCCGAACACCATGGCCCAGCCGCTCAGCAGCACGAGCGGCATCGCCACCCACACGATGCGGAAGAAGCGGCGGAACGTGTCGCCTAGCACCGCCATGCGGTCCGTGGCGGCGGCCAGCACGCCCAGGCTCGGCCGCATCACCAGCAGCGCGTAGGCCATGCCGCCCACCCAGGCCGTCATGGCCAGGATATGCACCGCCAGAACCAGGCTCCACAACGTCATGCGATCAACCCCCGATTGCGTCCGGCAGCGCCGGCGGCAGGGTATGATCCGCCTGCATCATCACCACAAGCTGCGGTCGCTGCACAATCGTGATCACCACCGGCACCCTTGCCGCTCCATCGTTGCGGTGCACCATGCCGGAACGGCGAGTCGCCCGCGAGAGAGGAAACCCCCATGCCGGCCGAACCGGTGCCGACTACCCTCCAGCTGTTCACCACGTTCAGCCGCATCGGCCTGACCAGCTTCGGCGGCGGCCTGTCCGGCTGGATGCTGCGGGAGTTCGTGCAGCGCCGGGCCTGGCTGGACGAGGAAGAATTCCTCTCCGGCCTCGCTCTGGCGCAGGCCTTCCCGGGCGTGAACGTGGTGAACCTGTCGATCTGGATCGGCTACCGCCTGCGCGGCACGCCCGGCGCGCTGGCGGGGGCGTGCGGCATCATCGTGCCGGCGGCGGTGCTGGTGGTGGTGATGGCCGCCCTGTTCGCCGCCCTCAGCGGGTTCGCGCTGACGCATCTGGTGCTGGACGGGGTGGGGGCCGCGGCAGTGGGGCTGTCGTTGCAGATGGGCGTGGTCGCGGCACGCCGGGCGGCGGCGAAGGGTGTCGTCCCGTCCTGCATCATGGCGGTGGCCTTCGTGGCCGTGGGGCTGGCGCACGTGTCCTTGCGGCTGGTGGTGGTCGTGCTGGGGCCGTTGAGCGTGGCCCTTTCCTACCGGGCGCTGGCCCGTGCGTAGCGTCCTGCTG
>CAXSEK010000120.1:0-7929 GCA_964235625.1 uncultured Acetobacteraceae bacterium | reverse complement strand
TAACCATCATGAAGGAATTGTGGGCGACCGGCCGATCCGACTTCAAGGGTAATTTCTTCACCATGGACGATTGCCGGTGCAGCCCGCTGCCGTCCCGCCCGATCCCGATCATCTGCGCGGCACAGAGCGACACCGGCACGCGCTACGCCGCAACCCACGCGGACCTAAACTTCTGCGCCAGCTTCGGCATCAACCAGCCGACCGCCATCGCCGCCAGCGTCACCCGCCTGGTGGCCGCCACGAAGGAGACCGGGCGGCATTGCGGCGCGCTGATCCTGGTCATGCTCATCGCCGACGAGACGGACGCCGCGGCCGAGGCGAAGTGGGAGCACTACAAATCCGGCACCGACTACGAGGCGCTGGCCTGGCGGGACGAGCAATCCGACGATGACCCGGCGACGGGCCAGTTCTCCCGCGCCAACCGCCGCAAGCTGGGCGGTGGCGAGAAGCTGCCCACCAACCAGGGCGTCCTGGTCGGCAGCTACGCCCACATCGCCGCCATGCTGGACGAGATGGCCGCGGTTCCCGGCGTGGAGGGCGTGATGATGACGTTCGACGACTTCGTCATCGGCATGGAGCAGTTCGGCACCCGCATCCAGCCGCTGATGCGCTGCCGTGAGACGATGGTGCAGGCGGCCTGATGGCGTCCGACACCACCCTCAGCGCCGCCGCCACCCGATCGCGGCCGCGCCTGGCCGTGCCGCGCCTGGCGCCCTGGGTGGTGTCCTGGCTCCAGGTTTCGCCGCTGGCGCTGATCCTGGTGGTGCTGTTCGCACTGCCCACGCTGCTGTTCTTCGTCGTGAGCTTCTTCGACTACGACAGGGTCGGCATCTACCCGGCCTTCATGCTGGACAACTACCGGGACCTGCTGACCACGCCGGCCACGTTGCGCATCTATGCCAGCTCGCTGGAGTTCGCCGTGATCGTCTGGGCGGTGACATTGTTCCTGGGCTTCAACCTCGCCCATTTCCTTGTCTTCCACATCCGCAGCGGCACCATGCGCATGATGCTGTTCCTGCTGTGCGCGATCCCGTTCTGGACCTCCGGCATCATCCGCACCATCGCCTGGATCCCGTTCCTGGGCCGCAACGGCGTGTTCAACACCATGCTGATCGACCTGCACATCACCAGCCGCCCGCTCGACTTCCTGCTGTTCTCCAACTTCGCCGTCATCGTCACCTACGTGCACCTCTACACATTGCTGATGATGGGCCCGATCGCCAACTCGCTGAGCAAGATCGACCGCGCGCTGCTGGAGGCCGCCATCGATGCCGGGGCCAGCCGGTGGCAGGTGATGCGTCACGTGATCCTCCCGCTGTCACGCACCGGCATTACGCTCGGCTCGATCCTGGTGTTCACCCAGGTGATGGGCGACTACTTCGTGGTCAAGCGCATGAGCGGCGGGCAGAGCGCCTCCATCGTGTCCGCCCTGTCCACCGAGATCCAGGCCATGCAATACCCGCCGGCCTCGGCGAGTGCGGTGGTGCTGGTGCTGTTCGTGGCACTGCTGGTAGCGGTGATGATGCGGGTGGTGGACGTGCGGCGCGAGCTGGTCAGCTGATGGCGCGTGCGCGGGAGCCTCGGCCCTACACCTTCTACCTGCTGGCCGGGTTGATGGGGCTGTTCCTGCTTTTCCTGTACGGCCCGATGCTGGTGATCTACGTGCTGAGCTTCCAGGGGCCGAATGGCGGCGTCACCTTCCCGATGGTGGGCGTCTCCACCCACTGGTTCGCCAACATCTTCAAGCCCGGGCAACTGGCGAACATCCCTGCCTCCTTCGCCCGCTCGGTCGAACTGTCGGCGGTGGTCAGCCTGCTCACCGTGGTGATCTCGGTGGCGGCCGGATTGGGCTTTCGCCGCCGCTTCCCCGGCGCCGCCCTGCTGTTCTACATCGCCGTCGCGAGCCTGGTGATGCCGAGCCTGCTGGTGGGCTTCGGCATCGGCCTGGGCTTCCAGTTGCTGGACCTGCCGCAGGGGCTGTTCACCTCCGCCCTCGGCGCCCAGCTGACCTGGACGCTGCCGTTCGGCCTGTTGACCATGTTCGCCGTCGTGGCACGCTTCAACCGCTCGTACGAGGAGGCCGCCCGCGACCTCGGCGCCTCCCCCTGGCAGCGCCTGCGCTACGTGACGCTGCCGTTGCTGCTGCCGGGCATCATCGGCGTCGCGATCGGCGCCTTCACCCTGTCCTACGACGAATACGCGCGCACCACGCTGACCATCGGCAGCTACAACACCCTGCCGCTCGAGATCTACGCGTTGATCTCGAGCGACAGCACGCCGACGCTGTTCGCCATCGGCACGGTGACCACGGTGGTGTCGTTTGTGCTGATCGGGGTGACGCTGTTCTTTGTTCTGCGCCTGCAGCGCCGCCGGGCGATGAGGTGATGGATGAGCCGGACTGGCTGACGTGGACCCGTGAACTCCAGGCAATCGCGCAGACCGGACTTGCCTTCGTGCGCGACCCCTATGACCGCGAGCGCTACGAGATGCTCCGAGCCTTGGCGTCCAGGATCATGGCAGCCCACACGGCGACGCCCGCCGCCAAGATCGACGCTCTGTTCGCCGGCGAGAGCGGCTACGCGACGCCGAAGGTCGACGTGCGCGGCGCCATTTTCGACGGCGAGGCTCACCTGCTGCTGGTGCGTGAGGCGGCCGACGGTGATCGTTGGACACTTCCGGGCGGATGGGCGGACGTGAACCTCACCGCTGCCGAGAACGTGGTCAAGGAGGTGGCGGAGGAGAGCGGCTACGCGGTGAGGGTGGTCAAGCTCGCGGCGGCCTGGGACCGGACACGCCAGGGACATCCCTCCCGCGTGTTCTCCTGCTGCAAGCTCTTCTTTATCTGCGAGGTGACCGGTGGCGCCCCGCGGACCGGGCTGGAGACGTCCGGCGTGGAGTGGTTCGCGGAAGGCTCGCTCCCCGATGACCTCTCGCTAGGCCGTGTGCTGCCGCACCAACTCCGGCGCATGTTCATGCATGCGCGTGACGCCTCGCTGCCAACCGACTTCGATTAAGGTAACGCCATGGACCCGCGCTTCGACGTCGAACTAGTCGCGGTCACCAAGCGGTATGGCGCAGCCGTGGCGGTGGACGCGGTGTCCCTGCGGGTGCCGAAAGCGTCGTATTGCTGCCTGCTCGGGCCCAGCGGCTGCGGCAAGACCAGCACGCTGCGCATGATCGCCGGGCACGAGGCAATCAGCGAGGGCGACGTGCTGATCGATGGCCGTAACGTCACCGGGCTACCCCCCGTCAAGCGCGGCACGGCGATGATGTTTCAGAGCTACGCGCTGTTCCCGCATCTCAGCTGCCTGGACAACGTCGCCTTCAGCCTGCGCATGCGCGGCATCAGCAAGGCGGAGCGGACCCGGCAAGCGGGCGAATACCTGGCGTTGGTCCACATGGACGCCTTCGCGGCGCGGCTGCCGGCGCAGCTCTCCGGCGGGCAGCAGCAGCGCGTCGCCCTGGCCCGCGCCCTGGTCAGCCAACCCCGCGTTCTGCTGCTGGACGAGCCGCTCTCCGCACTGGACCCGTTCCTGCGCATCCGGGTGCGCGAGGAGCTCAAGCGGCTGCAGCGGGAGCTGGGGATCACCTTCATCCACGTGACCCACAGCCAGGACGAGGCAATGGCGCTGGCCGACATGATGGTGGTGATGCAAGACGGCCACATCCGCCAGTCCGGCACGCCGCGCGAGGTGTTCGGCAACCCCGCCAGCAGCTTCGTCGCCCGCTTCATCGGCGGCCACAACGTGCTGCCCGGTGCCACGGGGCTGGTCGCCGTGCGTGCCGACCGCTGCCGCCTGGCGCCCGCCGGCGAGGGGCTGCCGGCCTCCGTGGAGGCGGTGGAGTATCAGGGCGGCACGGTGCGCATCGCGCTAACCGTGACCGGCACCGGGGAAGGTGCCTCGGTGCTGCTGCCGGATTCGGCCTATGACGCCGATCCGGTGCAGGCGGGGACGCCGACCCGGCTGATCTGGGCACGGGAGGATGAACGGCTGCTGGCGGATGCGTCGTGCCGGGCGGACGCCTAGCCCGGCCTCCGCAACCGCGCTATAAAGGCGGCTGGGCAACCGCGATCTGCATGCGAATCGGGCTGCCGATGCCTCCACCCTGCACAACGGGCCTTCCAGCGAACCATGAGTGACACGCCGATCCCGCCGCCGCCCGACGCGCCTGACCTGCATCCGGTCATGCTCGAGGAGGAAATGCGCCGGTCCTACCTCGACTATGCCATGTCCGTCATCGTCAGCCGGGCGCTGCCGGATGCGCGGGACGGGCTGAAGCCGGTGCACCGCCGCATCCTGTACGCGATGAATGAGAGCGGGTTCACCCACGACAAGCCGTATCGCAAATCCGCCCGCATTGTCGGCGAGGTGATGGGCAAGTACCACCCGCACGGTGACTCGGCGATCTACGACGCCATGGTCCGCATGGCGCAGCCGTTCAGCCTGCGCGTGCCGCTGATCGACGGGCAGGGCAATTTCGGCTCCATCGACGGCGACCCCCCGGCGGCGATGCGTTACACCGAGAGCCGCCTGTCCCGAGCCGCCATGCACATGCTGGAGGATATCGACAAGGACACCGTCGATTTCGGCCCGAACTACGACGAGGCGGATGTCGAGCCGAAGGTGCTGCCGGCCGCCTTCCCGAACCTGCTGGTGAACGGCGGCAGCGGCATCGCCGTCGGCATGGCGACCAACATCCCGACGCACAACGCCGGCGAGGTGATCGACGCGGCGTTGGCCCTGATCGCCAACCCCGAGATCACGCTTGACGACCTGATGCGCATCATCCCCGGCCCGGATTTCCCGACCGGCGGAATCATCCTGGGCCGCTCCGGCATCCGCCAGGCGTTCGAGACGGGGCGGGGCGGCATCCCGCTTCGGGCGCGGGCCGAGATCGAGGAGATCCGCAAGGACCGTAACGCCATCATCGTGCGGGAAATCCCGTATCAGGTGAACAAGAACAGCCTGATCGAGCGCATCGCGGAACTGGTCCGCTCCAAGCAGGTCGAAGGCATCAGCGACCTGCGCGACGAGAGCGACCGCGACGGCATGCGCATCGTGATCGAGCTGAAGCGCGATGCGACGCCCGAGGTGGTGCTGAACCATCTGTATCGTTTCACCCAGATGCAGACGCAGTTCAGCGCCAACATGCTGGCGTTGGACGTGGGCCGCCCGCGCCTGATGGGTTTGCGGGACCTGCTGGTTGCCTTCGTGACCTTCCGCGAGGAGGTCATCCTCCGCCGCAGCCGGTTCGATCTCGGCAAGGCACGCGAGCGGGCGCACCTGCTGGTCGGCCTGGCCATCGCGGTGGCCAACATCGACGAGATCATCCGGGTAATCCGCGCCAGCCCGGACGCGACCGTCGCCCGCACCGAGCTGATGGCGCGGGACTGGCCGGCGGGCGACATCGGCGCTTTGCTGGCGCTGATCGACGACAGCGGCAACTTGGTGGTGGACGATACCGTCCGTCTGACCGACGCCCAGGCGCGAGGTATCCTGGAACTGCGGCTGGCCCGGCTGACCGGGTTGGAGCGGGACAAGATTCAGGCCGAGCTGACCGAGGTCGCGGCCAAGATCACCGATTTGCTGGACATCATCGGCAGCCGCCCGCGCCGGCTCGAGGTGATGGTCGGCGAGCTGCATCTGGTGCGCAAGGAGATCGCCTCTCCGCGCATGACCGCCATCGTGGACGCGGCAGCGGACCAGGACGACGAGAGCCTGATCGAGCCTGGCCAAATGGTGGTGACCATCACCCGCGACGGCTTCATCAAGCGTACCGGGCTGGACGCGTTCCGCCAGCAGGTCCGCGGCGGCCGAGGGCGGTCCGCCTTAGGGATGCGCGGGGACGACGTGGTCACCCGCTCGTTCAACGCCCACACGCATCAGTGGGTGCTGTTCTTCAGCTCCGGCGGCAAGGCGTTCCGCGAGAAGGTCTGGCGCCTGCCGGAGGCGCAGCCGGCCGCCAAGGGGCGCGCGCTCGTCAACCTGCTGCCCGATCTGGGGAGCGACACGATCACCACCGTGCTGCCGCTGCCGCAGGACGAGGGGTTGTGGGAGAACCTGCACCTCCTGTTCGCGACGGCGAGCGGCGGGGTGCGGCGGAACAAACTGTCCGATTTCGGCCGCATCCGCGTCTCCGGCCTGATCGCCATGAAGCTGGACGAGGGCGACCACCTGGTGGGGGTAGCGACCTGCCGCGAGGGCGATGACGTGTTCCTTGCCACCCGCAAGGGGCGCTGCATCCGCTTCCCCGTGGCGGACGAGGTGCGCGTGTTCGCCGGGCGGGACAGTGCGGGGGTGCGCGGCATTCGGTTGGCGACCGGCGACGAGGTGATCAGCCTGAGCATCCTGCAGCACGTGGAGGCGACGGCGCATGAGCGTGCCGCTTTCCTGCGCGGGGCCGCCGCGCGCCGCCGGGCACAGGGCGAGGAGGTGGACGCATCGGTGGAAGCCGACGCGGATGCGGAGGATGCGCAGACCGATGAGGCCGGCCCCGTCAGCGAGGAGCGGCTGGAGGAATTGGCGCTGCGCGAGGAGCTGCTGCTGACGGTGACGAATGCCGGGTTCGGCAAGCGGTCGTCCTCGTTCGACTACCGCGCGACCGGTCGTGGCGGCCAGGGGATCAGCAACATCATGCTGGGCGGCCGCAAGGGCACCGCGGTGGTCGGCACGCTGCCGGTGCGACCCGGCGCCGACGTGATGCTGGTGACCGATGCCGGCCGCCTGATCCGCATCGGTGCCGACAGCGTGCGCATCACCGGGCGCCAGGCGACGGGGGTGACGCTGTTCCGCGTCGGCGAGGGCGAGGCAGTGACCGCCGTGTTCCCCGTTGTGGAGGCCGTGGCCGGCCTGGAAGACCCGGTGGACCCGGCATCGGGGTATGACACGATCCCGCCAGGTGCGGGTAACCCGGACGGAGCGGGCGATGCCGACACCGACGACGACTCCCTTGCCTAAGCTCGACCGCCACACCGGCATCTATCCCGGCACGTTCGACCCGGTCACCAACGGCCACATGGACATCATTCACCGGGCCGCCCGGATCCTCGACCACCTGGTCGTGGGGGTCGCCAGCAACGACGGCAAGGGCCCGATCTTCCCGATCGAGGAGCGGATGGAGCTCGTCCGCTTCGAGACGGACGCCATCGCCGAGCAGACTGGCTGCCGGATCGAGGTGACGAGCTTCCGCGGCCTGCTGGTGGAGTTCGCCCGGTCGAGTGGCGCAACCGTGATCATCCGCGGGCTGCGCGCGGTGAGCGACTTCGACTACGAGTTCCAGATGGCAGGCATGAACACCCGCCTAGACCCGGAGATCGAGACGGTGTTCCTGACGGCCAGTGAGCACCACCAGTTCATCTCGTCGCGTTTCGTCAAGGAGATCGCCCGCTTGGGTGGCGACATCTCCTCCTTCGTGCCCGCGCTGACGCTGGAGCGCACGCTGCAGCGTGTGCGGGCCAAAGCGTAACCATCCCACGGGAGCACCCATGGACCGCCGGCTTTTCCTGCAATTGACTGCGATCGGAGCTTTGATGAGCGACGCCGTTTCCTCTGCCGATGCCCAAGGGGCGTTGGACCCGCAGAACACCCTGTATATGGACGTGAAAGGCGGCCGGGTGGTGATCCGCCTGCGCCCGGACCTGGCCCCCAAGCACGTCGAGCGGGTCAAGCTGCTGTGCCACGAGCATTTCTACGACGGCACGCCGTTCCACCGCGTGATCGACGGCTTCATGGCCCAGGGCGGCGATCCCACCGGCACCGGCGGCGGCGGCAGCAAGATGCCGAACGTGCCGGCCGAGATCACCAACAAGGCGCATTTCCTGCGCGGCACCGTTGGTGCGGCCCGCACCAACGACCCGAACAGCGCCAACAGCCAGTTCTACATCATGTTCGAACCGGCTCCGCACCTCGACAACCAATACACCATCTT
>CAXSEK010000119.1:0-7978 GCA_964235625.1 uncultured Acetobacteraceae bacterium | reverse complement strand
GCCTACCTGCCCGACGTCTTCACGGACGCATACAACATCGGCTATTTTTTCTGGGAGCTGGACACCCCCGCCTCCTGCCACGCACTCGCGCTCGAGTTGCTGGACGAGGTCTGGGTGTCCTCCCAGTACGGGGTCGAGCAATACCGGCCGGTGAGCAAGACCCCGGTCACGAAGATCAGCATGTCTTACGAGGATGTGGCGATCCCACCCCGTGCCCAGGCCCGCGACTATGTCCGGTCCCGGCTCGGCTACGCGGACGAGTGCTTCGTCTTCTTCGCCGCTTTCGACTCGTTCTCCTTCATCCAGCGCAAGAACCCGCAAGGTGTCGTCAAGGCCTTCATCAACGCGTTTATCGACAACCCGAATGTCCGCCTGGTCTTGAAGACGCATAACCGCGATTTCGTCTATGACCCGGTGCAGCGCAAGACGTGGCAGATGCTGGACGAGGCAGTGCAAGCCGATCCGCGGATCGCGATCATCAACGAGACGCTGCCGTACGAGCAACTCCTGATGTTGAAGGCCGGGTGCGACTGCTACGTGTCGCTGCACCGGTCCGAGGGCTGGGGGTTCGGCATGATCGAGGCCATGCATCTCGGCGTGGCCGTGCTGGCGACCGGCTACTCGGGCAACATGGAGTTCTGTTCGGCCGACACGGCCTGGCTGGTCGGCTACAAGCTGCGCCCGGTCGGCCCGACCGACTACATCTTCGTCGAGCCGGGACAGGTCTGGGCCGAGCCCGACCATGCCGAGGCGGTGGCCCAGATGCGGTCCATCGTGGCGAACCCCGCCGAACGCCGGGCACGGGTGGCGCGGGCAAAGGCGTTCGTGGACCAGCAGTTCTCGCCCGCCGTGGTGGCGCGGCGCTATGCGCAACGGCTGGCGCAGATCTCACAAGACAGGGGCCCGACTTAGACGGGTTGCGGCCTAGTGAAGGTTGGGGCTTTGCCCCAACCCCATCAGAGGACAGTGGTCCTCTGAACACCTGGACACTCACGTCAGGCGGGTATTTCGCCAGACTTGCACGCCGTCGTTCTGCAGCGCCATGCCCGCGGTGCCGGTCCGGAAATTGCAGGGCTTCTCGTATTCCAGAGTCCAGCCCAGGCCGGAGAACAGGCTGAACAGCCGGTCCTCGATGCCCCTGCCGTGGGTGCCCACGACGAGCCGCAGCACTTTCGCGTCCAACGCGTCCGCGGACGCCGCCAGTGCGTCGGCCTCTTCGCCCTGGATGTCGCAATGCATGTGCTGGACCCGGTCCAGCTCGGCGAGCAGCGTGCCGACCGAGACCGAGGGCACTTCGACGAACTTGGTAGCCTCCGGGCTCGGTGACGCGGCAGCGCCGTCGAACATCGCCCTGGCGCCCCAGTCGGCACTCGGTTCTGGCAGCACGGGGAAGCGGGCCACGCCGTCCACGGCGCCGACCACCGCCCGCCGCAGGATGTGCCGCCGATCCGGATCGATGCCGTTATCCTGCAGATGGGTCCGCATGAAGCCAAAATGCGCCTCGTCGCCCTCGACGCCGACCAGGCGGGCCTCGATGCCGCGCTGCCGGGACGCGACGGCGCCGGCGACCAGCCACGGCCCCCACCCTGCGCCAAGCTCGACGATGGTGAAAGATCCCTCCGCCTCCTTGACCGAGCGGAGCAGCGCCACCGTCTCGGCCGGCTCGTGCAGCGGGACGGTGCCGCTGCCATCGGCTCGTTCGACCGCGCCGGAATACTGCGCGTAATCGCTTGGCAGGTAATCGCAGCGGGTTCGTACGCCCAGGAAATCGGTGAAAGAGCCGTCACGCGGCGCTAACCCGGGAACGGCGAACTCCTGTTTCAGATGACGCAAGTCAGCGTCTTCGGCCGATCCTGGCGCATTCACGAGGCCAAGGGCCAGGAACTCGCTGCTAGCGAGCAGCTGCCGGCGCAGCGTCTGTGGAGAGAAATCCTCACCGCAATAGTATCGTACGACCGAGCTGTTCTCCGGTTCGCGGCCAAGGAACAGGCGGTATCCCCAGATGACCCACTCTTCCGGCATCATTGCGAGCGCTCCAGGGTATATGGCCAATGCGCCACCCGGGCGGTGCCGGCTTCGCATAGGCTCGGGTCGGTCATCCCAGCGTCAGACGTGGGATTTGGCGCGAAGTCAAGCGGCGGGGCAGCCGGTGGCGTGCAAGACGGCGCGGCGCTCTTGACGCCCCGTACTCCCGTCGTGATGGTGCCGCTTCGAGCCGATAGGGCGAGCACATGCCACGACCGGATCAGCCTCCATCAGACCAGTTCCAACTCATGAACGCCTGGTGGCGGGCGGCGAACTACCTGTCGGTCGGGCAGGTGTATCTGCTGGACAACCCCCTGCTGCGGGAGCCGCTCGCGCTGGATCACGTGAAGAAGCGCCTGCTCGGGCATTTCGGCACGGTGCCGGGGCTGAACTTCATCTACGTGCACCTCAACCGCATCATCCGCGCGCACGATCTGAGCGTGCTGTTCATTGCCGGGCCGGGGCATGGCGCGCCGGGGGTGGTGGCCAACACCTACCTCGAAGGCACCTACAGCGAGGTCTACCCGGAGGTGTCGCAGGATGCCCCCGGCATGCACAAGCTGTTCCGCCAGTTTTCCTTCCCCGGCGGCATCCCGAGCCACGCGGCACCGGAGACGCCGGGTTCGATCCATGAGGGCGGGGAGCTCGGCTACTCGCTATCCCACGCGTATGGCGCGGTGTTCGACAACCCGCACTTGATCGCGGCCTGCGTGATCGGCGACGGCGAGGCGGAGACGGGGCCGCTGGCGACGTCCTGGCACAGCAACAAGTTCCTCAACCCGGCGACTGATGGCGCGGTGCTGCCGATCCTGCACCTCAATGGTTACAAGATCGCCAACCCGACGGTGCTGGCGCGCATCAGCCATGCCGAGCTGGAGGCGTTGCTGCGCGGCTACGGCTACGCCCCGGTGTTCGTGGAGGGTGATGACCCGGCGGAGATGCACCCCAAGATGGCCGCCGCGATGGACGCTGTGTTCGCCGGGATCGCGGCGATCCAGCGGGAAGCGCGGGACAGGATAGGGCCGCAACGCCCGATCTGGCCGATGATCGTGCTGCGTAGCCCAAAGGGCTGGACCGGGCCGAAGGAAGTGGACGGGCTGAAGACCGAGGGATCCTGGCGATCCCACCAGGTGCCGATCGCTGACGTGACCAAGCCCGGCCACCTGGACCTGCTCGAGCACTGGATGCGCAGCTACCGCCCAGAGGAGCTGTTCGACGCGGGCGGCCGCTTGCTGCCGGAGATCGCCGCACTGGCGCCGCAGGGCGAGCGGCGGATGAGCGCCAACCCGAACGCGAACGGCGGCAGGCTGATGCGCCCGCTCCGCATGCCGGCGTTCACCGCGCACGCCCTGGCGGTGCCCAGGCCCGGCGGCGCCACCGGAGAGGCGACGCGAGTCATGGGCCAGTTCCTGCGCGACGTGATGCGGGACAACCTGGCCAGCCGCAACTTCCGCGTCTTCGGGCCGGACGAGACCGACTCCAACCGGTTGATGGCGCTGTTCGAGGTGACGGAGCGGTCCTGGGACGCGGAGACGGTGCCGGAGGACGTGCACCTGGCACCGGATGGCCGGGTGATGGAGATCCTCAGCGAGCACACCTGCCAGGGCTGGCTGGAAGGCTATCTGCTGACCGGGCGGCACGGGCTGTTCTCCTGCTACGAGGCGTTTATCCACATCGTGGACTCGATGTTCAACCAGCATGCCAAGTGGCTCAAGACATCGCGCGAGATCGCCTGGCGGCAGCCGATCGCCTCGTTAAACTACCTGCTGACGTCGCATGTCTGGCAGCAGGACCATAACGGGTTCAGCCACCAGGATCCGGGCTTCGTGGACCATGTAGTGACCAAGAAGGCCTCGATCGTGCGGGTGTATTTCCCGCCGGACGCCAACACGCTGCTGTGGGTGACGGACCATTGCCTGCGCAGCTGGGACCGCATCAACGTGATCGTCGCGGGCAAGGCGCCGGCGCCGCAATGGCTGGATATGAACGCGGCGGTCACGCACTGCACGGCGGGGATCGGCATCTGGGCCTGGGCCAGCAACGATGCCGGAGCGGACGGCGTCAGCGATCCGGACGTGGTGATGGCGTGCGCCGGGGACGTGCCGACGCTGGAGACGCTGGCGGCGGTGGACCTGCTGCGCCGCCTGGCACCGCGGTTGCGGATCCGGGTGGTGAACGTGGTGGACATCATGACGCTGCAGCCGAACGAGGACCATCCGCACGGCCTGCGGGAGCAGGATTTCAACGCCTTGTTCACCACGGACAAGCCGGTGATCTTCGCCTTCCACGGCTACCCGACGGTGATCCACCACCTCACCTACAATCGGACCGGCCACGGCAAGATGCACGTGCGCGGCTACCAGGAGGAGGGGTCCACCACGACGACGTTCGACATGGTGGTGCGCAACCAGTTGGACCGGTTCCACCTGGTGGAGGCGGTGATCGACCACGTGCCGAGCCTGGGTGCGTCCGCGGCCTACGCGAAGCAGGCTATGCGCGACAAGCTGACGGAGCACACCCGCTACGTGCACGAGCACGGCGTGGATATGCCGGAGGTGCGGGATTGGGTGTGGCCGGGGTGACGGCCGTGCGCAGCGCGTTCGCCCCTCACCCCGGCCCTCTCCCGTGAAGGACGGGAGAGGGAGAAGCGAGCCTGACGCCGGCAAGCTCACCCTCACGCTTAACGCTGGCAGCAGCAGCCTGAAGTTTGCGGCGTTCAAGCCGGGCGCCACGCCAGTGCTGCGTGGCCAGATCGCTCCCTTGGACGGCGATGCCCGCCTCGAGGCCGGGGATGCCGATGAGCCCTGGCCGCACGGCATCGAGGCGGACGGCCTGCACCGGTTGCTGGGCTGGATCGACCGGCACGATCAAGGCGGCGAGGTGGGTGCGGTCGGGCACCGCGTGGTGCATGGCGGGGAGCGGGAGGGGCCGGTGCAGATCGATGCCACCGTGATCGCCGAGATCGAGGCGCTGGTGCCGCTGGCGCCGCTGCATCAGCCGCACAATCTCGGCGCCATCCGGGCGGTGGCCAATGCGCGGCCGGCCCTGCCCCAAGTCGCCTGCTTCGACACCAGCTTCCACGCCAGCATGGACGCGCTGGCCCGGGCGCTGCCGTTGCCGCGGGCGTTAGCCGAGGCGGGGGCGCGGCGCTACGGGTTCCACGGCCTGAGCTACCAGTATATTGCCGGCCGCCTGCCCGAGGTGGCACCGAAGCTGGCCCGTGGCCGGGTGATCGTGGCCCATCTCGGGTCCGGCGCCAGCCTGTGCGCGCTGCGGGACGGCCGCAGCGTGGACACCACCATGGGCATGACGGCGCTGGACGGGGTGCTGATGGGTACGCGCACCGGCCGGCTCGACCCGGGTGCCATCCTATGGCTGCTGCAGGCGCGCGGGATGGACTCGGCAGCAGTCGAGGACCTGCTGTATCACCGGAGCGGCCTGCTGGGGGTGAGCGGCGAGAGCGCCGACCCGCGCAAGCTGCTGGCCAGCGGGTCTGAGGCCGCTCGGTTCGCGCTCGCCTTGTTCGCCCGCAGCGTGGCGCGGGAGGCGGGGGCGCTCGCGGCGATGCTTGGCGGGGTCGATGGCTTCGTGTTCGCCGGCGGCGTCGGGGAGCACCAGGCGGAGGTGCGGCAGGAGATCGCCTCCGGGCTCGGCTGGCTGGGCCTGATGCTCGACCCGGCGCGGAACGCAGCCTACCGGCCGGAGCAGGGGCCAGCCGAGATCGGCACGGGTCTGTGGGTCATCCCGACCGACGAGGAAGCGCAGATCGCGACGTTGACCGAGCGGCTGACGACCTAACCCGGCCTCTTGCAGATGGGCGCGCGCTATTGCCGCTGCCCGACGATCAGCCTGTGTTCGCCACCACGCAGGAATGATCCTCCAAATCCTCGCTGTGGCCGCGGCCGTCTTCGCCGATACGGCCGGCGAGCAGGATGAAGCCGTCCGCGCGGCCGATCACGGCGAGCGTGTAGAACCGCATCGCATCCTTCGCACCTGGCAGGCCATCGGCGAGCAGGCGGAACGGGTTCGCATCCAGCGCCTGGCCCGGCACGTGACGCGCCGCGTAATACTGGCCGGCCAGCGTCTCCGGCAGCGTCTCCCAATCGTCGGCGATCGGCAGGGCATTCAGCCGCTCGCTCACGTCCGGGCGCACGCAATCGACGTGGATGTGGAGTTGGTTCTGGCTGCGCGCGCCGGGTGGGTTGATCGCCAGGGCGATGTCCTCGCGCGGCAACACATGGCCGGCGCGGTCGTCCACGACATGCCGCGCCTGCCACGCCGCCGCGAAGTAGTTGGGTGCATCGGGCGCGAGCACGGCCGGATCCTCGATGCCGGTGATGCGGGCGGTGGGGATCAGCAGGAACTGGGTGGCCCCTACCAGGTCCTTCAACACCGCCCAGTCGGCCATCACCTCGGCACACGGCGCCGGGTTGCCGGACGTGGCGCCGGGCACGCAGCGACCGTGGACGATCTTCCACAGCGCGTCCGGGTCGGCGGCGCGGGCGGCCACCGCGAACAACGCCAGCCCGGCGAGGCCGGCGGCCGCTGCGGCGAAGCGCGCCCGCACGCGCGTCAGCCGATGCTGAGCAGTTCGACGTCGAACATCAGCGTGGCATTCGGGGGGATCACGCCGCCGGCGCCGCGGCTGCCGTAGCCCAGATCCGCCGGGATGATCAGCGTGCGCTTGCCGCCGACATGCATGGTGGCGACGCCCTGGTCCCAGCCGGCGATCACCATGCCGGCGCCCAGCTTGAAGCTGAATGGCTGCCCGCGGTCCCGCGAGCTGTCGAATTTGCGGCCCTTGGTGCCGTTGTCATACAGCCAGCCGGTGTAGTGGACGTTCACGGTCTGCCCGCTGGCGGGCTGCGGCCCGGTGCCGACCACCTCGTCAGTGTATTGCAGGCCGGAGGGAAGGGTGACGGCGTTGGCTTCGGTCATGGCGATCAACGTGGCTCCAGCGGAGAGGACAGCAAGGCGGCGGGTCAGGCGCATCGGTTCAGCCCTTGTCAGGAAAGACGGTTAAGACTGTCTTCAGCATTCCCCCTGATTATGCCGGAGCGATGACCATGACCAGCGCGCTGTTTCAACCGATCGAGCTTGCCGGGCTGACCCTGCCGAACCGGATCGTGATCGCGCCGATGTGCCAGTACTCGGCGGAGGACGGCACGGCGACGGATTGGCACCTGATCCATCTCGGCCACCTGGCGCTGTCCGGCGCCGGCCTGCTGATCCTCGAGGCGACGGCGGTGGAGGCGGATGGCCGGATCACGCCCGGCGATCTCGGCCTGTATTCGGACGCCAACGAGCGGGCCTTGGCGCGGGTGCTGGAGGCAGTTCGGCGCTACTCCACCATGCCGCTCGGGGTGCAGCTGGGCCATGCCGGGCGCAAATCCTCCAGCCAGCCGCCGTGGGAGGGCGGGCAGCAGATCCCGCTCGCCGAGGGGGGCTGGGTGTGCGACTCCGCGTCTACCGAGGCCGTCAAGCCGGGTGAGCTGCCGCCGGTCGCGCTGGACGATGCTGGGCTGGCGCGGGTGCGGGACGCGTTCGTGGCGGCGGCGCAGCGGGCCGAGCGGATCGGGTTGCAACTCATCGAGCTGCACGCGGCGCATGGCTACCTGCTGCACCAGTTCCTCTCGCCGGTCGCCAACAAGCGCAACGACTCGTATGGCGGGCCGCTGGAGAACCGGATGCGCTTTCCGCTGGAGGTGTTCCAGGCGGTGCGGGATGCCGTCCGCATCCCGGTCGGGGTCCGCGTGTCGGCGACGGACTGGGTGGAGCATGGGTGGGACCTGGAGCAGACGGTCGCGTTCGGCCATGCGCTCAAGGTACGCGGGTGCGACTTCATCCACGTCTCGACCGGTGGCATCTCGCCCCAGCAGCAGATTCCGGTCGGGCCTGGCTACCAGGTTTCGTTCGCGGCGCGAATCCGGGCGGAGACGGGGCTGCCGACGAT
>CAXSEK010000118.1:0-7993 GCA_964235625.1 uncultured Acetobacteraceae bacterium | reverse complement strand
CCGCCATTGTGGCCCGGGCAGGTCCAGAGCTGGTTGCCCTGCTCGGCTTAGTCGACGAGGGCCCCGAAGAACGGCGTCTTCAGCGTGGCCGCGTAGTTGCGTAGCCGGCTGACCAAGTTGCGGGCAACGAACTCCGGTGTTTCCTCCGAGAGGAAAATGGTGCCGTCAGTATGGTTCAGCACCTCGACCGGAATGTCCTCCAGCCGTTTGCGCCGCAGCATAATGAGGATCGGCATCTCTAAGCCGCGGCGGCGAACAAGGGAGATCAACCCTGCCGGCTTGCTCAGCAGGCCGCGCTTGCCCCAATCCACCACCATGCAGCCGATCGCCGCGTCGGTATGGATCGCCAACTCGGCGTCCTCGGTGCTGCGCGCGACCAGGACGCTGAAGCCAAGCCGTTCAGTCTCTTGCACGATCTGCTGAAGGCGAACCCAGTCCAGGTCGGCGTCGTTGAAAGACGGGGCACAAATCAGGAACTTGAAGCGACGCTCGTATTCCATTCAGGCCTTCCGCAGATCGTCGGTGGACGGACTCGCGGCAGCAGGCTGGATACCGCGCGAGGGCCGCGATGGCATGACGGCTGACCCGTGCCGGTCAGTAATGTCCGAACACGGCCACGGCAAGAGCAGCCGAGTCCGACCACGACGACGATCTGCATCGAACGTGCGATGTCTCTCTCGTTGCAACTAGCTCAATACATCGGCAGGGCTGAGGGACACGCCCTCCATCTTTACCAACATGGCCTGGGAGGTCGGAAGCTCGATCGGCTGCTCACGGCGAGTGGCGCAGAATTCCGCGAACGCCTCCCTGACCCCGTCGAGGTAGGAGTAGTCATGGGTCAGTATCACGCCGCCCGGCACCATGCGCGGGTAGAAGAAGGCGAGGCAGGCTAGCGTGCTGGATTTCAGGTCCACGTCGAGGTGAACGAAGGAAAAGCGGCGATCGACGGCAGCCCCAGCCGTCTCCGGGAACAGGCCCGGATAGTAGGAGATGTCGGGCTCTGCCGACAGGAAGGCGCGCACCCCATCAAGTGAGGCGGCATAGTGCCCGGCGCGCAAACGGTTCCGCTCGTCCGCATCCGGAGCCGGCAGGCCGGCGAACGTGTCGAATAAATGCAGCGAACGGCCGCCACTAGCCCGACTGATTATCTTGGCCGAACAGCCCTGATAGACCCCCACCTCCGCCATATCCCCATCCAGACTACTCTGCGCCCGAGCGAGTGAATAAAGGGTGAATGCCTCGTTCCCACTGAGCAGCGACTCGCGGCCGGCACGGGCCGCATGGATCGCAGCGATCACATCGGGTTCCTTGTGACCCTTCAGCAACAACAACTCGAGCCGAGCCATAATGCCGATCGAGAGCGAGCGGACGATCCGGCTGGAGGCGATCAGCAGATGGAGCTTGGCGCTGTTGAATCGTCGGCCAGGCATGACGACCGGGCGTAGAAGAGGGTCGCGCGCGAGCGGTCGCGTTGAGGTGGAGGAGATGGCGCGATCCTTCGAGGAGAGGCGCAGCCCAGGAGATCGGGGCGGCGGAGCGAGACATGGTCATAACGTCGCGGAAAGGCCGAGTGTTTCGTACGGTGGAGCGTGAACCGCACCTTATTACGCTACGCCCAGGAGGTTGGCGGCGAGGCGTGAGCACGCCATCCACAGGACGCCGCTGGCAACACCGTGGACGGCGGGCTGATCGACCCACCGCCCACGCGTCGCGCGGGTCGTGACCTAGATCCCGCTGTTCGGCAACAAGATGTGCAGCACCAGCAAAATAAGGAACAACGCCAGCAGGACCCGAAAGAACCCGCCGAAGAACCGGATCACCGCGACGATGAACAGGATCATCACGACCAGGATCACGATCGACTGGATATCGCCGCGCACGCCGACCTGATCGAGCAACTGATGCAGCGCAGTCTCGATGACGGCGAAAATGTTGACGAAGAAGGCCAGGATCGCCCGTAGCCAGGTCTCCACCGTCGAAAGCGCGCCACCCGTTTGATCCATCGCGAAAACCTCCGTTCGGGCGACGTTCTATCCAACTCCGCCGCGTCGTGTCACGCGAGAGTGGCTTGACGGATGGGGCACGACAGCCAAACCCCGAACGATGATCAAATGGTTCGAAAGCATCTTGCGGCCGACTGCGCCCCCGCCGCCCGGCGAACCGCCGGACAGCCTGGCCGCGTTCTACTGGCATTTCGTTCGGCAATCCCGCGCGCTGGTCGTGGGGCTGTTCGCCGTGGGCACCCTGACCGCAGTGCTGGACAGCCTGATCCCCGCCTTCCTGGGCCGCGTGGTCGCCCTGATCACCCGCTATCCGCCGGCAGGATTGTGGGCGCATGCCGGGTGGCAGCTGGCAGGGATGGCGGCGGTTCTGCTGGTGGTGCGCCCCGCGGGCATGCTGCTGCGCAACCTGGTCACCAACCAGGCGATCGCGCCGGGGCTGACCAACCTGGTGCGCTGGCAAGCGCATTGGCACGTGGTGCGGCAGAGCTGGACGTTCTTCCAGAACGATTTTGCCGGGCGCGTCGCCAATCGCGTGACACAGGTCGGCCCGGCGCTGCGCGAGAGCGTGGTCGCGACCACGAACGCGGTCTGGTACATCGTCGTCTACGGCGGCAGCGCGATGCTGTTCATGGGCCATGCGGATGCGCGGCTGGCGATCCCGCTGGCACTCTGGTTCGTGGCGTATGCCGTGCTGCTGCGCTGGTTCGTGCCGCGGGCGCGAAACCGGTCCCGCCGCACGTCCGAAGCACGGTCCCTGCTCACAGGCGGCGTGGTGGACAGCTACACCAACATCCTGACCGTCAAGCTGTTCGCCCGCGCGACGGACGAGGACGCGCACGTCTCTTCCCTGGTCGACGACCACACGGCCATTTACAAGGACAGTACGCGGCTGCTGACGGTCTGGGCGTTGATGCTGCAAGTGACCAATGCCTGCATGGTGGTGGGCACCGCCGGCCTGTCCATCTGGCTCTGGCAGCGTGGCGCGGTGGGGGTGGACGTGGTGGCGATGTCGCTGCCGCTCGCCTGGCAGGTGAACAACATCGCTGGCTGGGTGTCCGATAGCGTCACCAGCATTTTCGAGAACGTGGGCATCGTGCAGGATTCGATGCGTTCGATCGCCGTGACCCGGCAGCATCCGGACGCACGCGGCGCGCGGCCGCTGATCGTGCGCGAGGGCGCGATCCGGTTCGAGGACCTCCGCTTCGGCTACGGCACCGAGCGCGGCGTGCTGCATGGCGTGGAGTTGTCCATCCGGCCCGGCGAGCGGATCGGCCTGGTGGGTACGTCGGGCGCGGGCAAGTCCACGCTGGTGAACCTGCTGCTCGGCTTCTACGCGCCCGAATCGGGGCGAATCACGATCGACGGCCAGGACATCGCCGGGGTCACGCAGGAGAGCCTGCGCGGGCAGATCGGCATGGTGACGCAGGACACCTCGCTGCTGCACCGCTCGATCCGCGACAACATCCGCTACGGCCGGCCCTCCGCACCCGAGGCGGAGGTGGTGGATGCCGCCCGGCGTGCCCACGCCAATGGCTTCATCGGCACCCTGGAGGACTGGAACGGCCGGCGGGGCTACGACGCGCATGTCGGCGAGCGCGGGGTGAAGCTATCGGGCGGGCAGCGCCAGCGCGTGGCGATCGCGCGGGTGATTCTGAAGGACGCACCAATCCTGGTGCTGGACGAGGCCACCAGCGCGCTCGACTCGGAGGTGGAGAACGCGATCCAGGAGCAGTTGGACGGGTTGATGGAGGGGCGCACGGTGATCGCGATCGCCCACCGGCTGTCCACGCTGGCGCGGATGGACCGGATCGTGGTGCTGGATGCGGGCCGGATCGTGGAACAGGGCACGCACGCGGCGCTGCTGGCAGCGGGCGGGACGTATGCCGGGCTATGGCGGCGGCAGTCAGGCGGATTTCGGGAGGATGCGCCGTCGGTGGTCGGTGTGGCCTAGGGACGCCCGGGGATGTCGGCTCCTTCAGTCAGCGGAACAACTTGAGCAACACCGCGACTGTAAGGGCTACGATCGTGCCCACCATCCATGTGGGGGTGGATACGCGGCTCTTGATTCCCGCCAAGCGGTTTTCGTAGCTAGCCAACTCCTCTGCTGCCTTGGTGGCCTTCTCGGGGCTGGCGCCGGCTTCCAGGAGCGCGTCGCGCAAGGCGCCAAGTTGTCGGCTCATGCGGCCTCCAGACATGCTAAAACGCGTATGTCACCGCTTGTTCAGACAGCGAGAGCAGGCCGTGGCGTGCATTGCCATCAGAGCAACGATACAACCGATGCAACTGCCCGGCAAACCGCAGCCCAAAAATGCTAGACATCATAACCAGCACGTTTGACGCCCCCGTACTCTCGTCCACGTTCTTGACACCCCCCCAACCCCCCGTTAGCAAGCCCACGCCTTCTGACGGCTCGCAACAGCGGGCGCGGGGAGCAGGGATTGAGTGACGATTTCGAGCGCCGGCTGAAAGCTGCGCAGGACCGACGGGCACTGGTGGACCGCACCGTGGCCTCCGGCCCGTCGCCTTGGGGCATTGGTGCCAGGGTCGGGGTGGAACTGCTGTCCGCCCTGGTCGTGGGTCTGGGGATTGGCTGGGGGCTTGACCGTTGGCTGCACACGACGCCGCTGTTCCTGGTGGCAGGCGTGTTGCTGGGCGGGGCGGCCGGCGTTGCGAACGTGTGGCGCCTGATGGCGCCGAAGAAGGGACGAGACCTTGGCTGAGCAGTCCGCGCCGACGATCGACGCACTCTCGCAGTTCAAGCTGCACCATGGCTGGGGCCTGATCGGCAAATCGGTCAACTTCACCCAGGCCAATGCCTGGATGGTGGCCGGTGGCGTGATCGTGCTATTCCTGCTGGTCTACGGCATGCGCAGTCGTTCGGTCGTGCCGAACCGGATGCAATCGGCCGCCGAGATGAGCTACGGCTTCATCGAAAAGATGTGCCTCGACCAGATCGGGCCCGAGGGCCGCAAATTCTTTCCGTTCATCTTCACGCTGTTTTTTTTCGTGCTGATGGGCAACATCCTCGGCCTTCTGCCGTTCGCGTTCACCTACACCAGCCACATCGCCGTCACCGCGGCGCTGGCCATCATGGTGATCGTGTTCGTGACGGTCGTGGCGATCCGTGAGAACGGACACCACTTCTTCACCGAGTATTTCTTCCCCCCGGGTGCGCCAAAGCTGCTGGCGCCGCTGATCATCCCCGTGGAGATCATTTCCTACCTGTCGCGGCCGGTGAGTCTCTCGATCCGTCTGTTCGCCAACATGGTCGCCGGGCACGTGATGTTCGAGGTGTTCGCGACCTTCATCCTGATGCTGTCCGCGGCTGGCGTGCTTGGCACGATCGGCGCCATCGGGCCACTCGCCATCAACGTCATCCTGGTCGGGTTCGAACTGCTGGTCGCATGCTTGCAGGCCTACGTGTTCGCCATCCTGACCTGTATCTATCTGCACGACGCGGTGCACCTGCACTAGCCGCGCGTCAGTCCGCCTTACTTCCCATCACTCAGAAGGACTAGGATCACATGGACGTCGCCGCTGCAAAGGCCCTCGGGGCTGGTATTGCCGTCATCGCGCTCGCGGGCGTGGGGATCGGTATCGGCAACATCTTCTCCGCCTTGGTGACGAGCGTCGCCCGCAACCCGTCCGCCCGTGACCAGGTGTTCGGCCTCGGTATTCTCGGCTTCGCCCTCACGGAAGCCGTGGCGCTGTTTGCCCTGCTCATATCGTTCCTGATCCTGTTCACCTGATCCGGCCGACCGCGATGCGCCGCCTCCGATTCGGCCGGCTTGATCTGGCCGGCATTGCCCTCCTGCTCATGGCCGCTGGCCCGGAAAAGGAGGGCATGCCGCAGCTGAACTTCGCCAGCCAGCTCACCACGAGCCAGGTCGTGTGGGGTGCGATCATCTTCGTACTGCTGTACGTGTTGCTGTCCCGTTGGGCGCTGCCCAAGGTGGGCACGGTGGTGGAGGACCGGCGCAAGCGGATTGAGGGCGACCTCGACACCGCCCGCGTCTCCAAGGCCGAGGCGGATGCGGCGGTGAACGAGCTCACCGAGGCGACGCGGCGTGCCCGGTCCGAGGCGCAGGCCTCGGTGGCGGCGGCGACACAGCAGGCCAAGGCGGAGGCGGCCAGGCAGGCATTGACTGCGAACGAGCAGCTTGATGCCCAGTTGACCGAAGCAGAGGGCCGGATTTCGGCCGCCCGTGCTTCGGCCATGGGGGCATTGCGCCAGGTGGCGGCGGAGGCTGCCAGTTCGGTCGTCCTGCGGCTGACTGGGCAGCCGCCGGATGCGGCCGTGATCGATCGGGCCGTGGCCGCCCAGTTGCCCGAAGCAGCAAACGGTTAAGGACGGCGCATCGTGCACGGATTCTTCAGCGAGCCCCGCAGCTGGGTCGCGATCGCCTTCGTCATATTTTTTGCGATCTTCGGTTCCAAGCTATGGAAGGCGCTTGCGGCGATGCTGGATGGCCACGCCGCCAGGATCCGCGCCGAGTTAGATGAGGCAAGCCGCCTGCGCACCGAGGCGGAGGCCATGTTGAAGGACGCCCAGGCACGACGAGAGAGCGCACTGACTGAGGCGCGGGCGATGCTGGATTCGGCCCGTTCAGAAGCGACGCGGGTGGCCGAGCAGGCCCGCGTCGACTCCGAGGCGGCTGGACGCCGGCGTGAGCGGATGGCGATGGAGCGGATTGCGGCGGCTGAGAAGGCAGCTTTGACCGACGTACGGCTCGCTGCCGCCGACATTGCGTCCCGGGCCGCCCAGGATGTGATCGCGGCGACACTTTCCGCCGAGGGCGACGCGCCTTTGATCGACCGCGCGATCGCTGGATTGCCTGCAGCATTGGTGAGACGGGCGGCTTAAGTAAGACCTCGGGAGTCTGCTCCGAACCCCGCCAGAGGACGGCCGCCCTCTCGACACCTTATGACATCGATGGTGCGGCGCAGATGCCAGCCGGTCTGCCTGGCTCTCTTGTTACGATCGTGAAGCGCTGCGACACCGCGGCTTCGTTGCCGACAAACAGGTCGAACATCCACTCATCCGGCTGCATCTCGTAGGGCTCGTCGAATGTGAACGCGTCTCCAGCGGCGCCGCGGTTCACCGGGATGATCAGCGTATCCTCCGACCCGGCCACGCCGTCCGAGCGCGTCAGAACGGGATGGCGCAGGCGCAGCAGGACCCGGCTCGGCAGCACGTCGCGTGGCGCCCGCGTCAACCAAGCCCTAAACCCGAAGCGACGGCAGAGCTGGGCCGGGATGGTCGTGTCATGGTTGGTGAAGCGCGTGGACAACAACTCGCGGCCATGCCGGAGCGAGTGCTCCCGATACTCCTGGCCAAGTGGGCCACCGGTGGCGGCCGCGATCTCACCCCATTCGACGATCTCGGCCTGCGCGGCGCTGTGCCAAAGCACCAGGGCCGCAGCCCAGGCGAGCCCGCGCCATATCAGGAGACCGAGCGGCCGGGGCAATCCGGCAACGGCGTGTCCGGCGTGGGCTGGGTTAGCACGAAGGTATGGGACGCGACCACGGCGCCTTCCAGCACCAAGTCGAACGTCCAGTGTCCAGGCTGCGCCTCCGACGGGTCATCCAAGCCGAACGACGTCTCGGTGGCCCCGTTCACCACTGGCAGCATCAGCGTGTCTTCCGATCCGGACACGCCGTCGGGCCGGGTCAGCAGCGGATGGTGGACGCGCAGCAGGATCCGCGTGGGCAGCACATCCCCGGGCCCGCCGGCAAGCCAGGCCTGGAAGCCAAAATTGCGGCAGAGCTGGGCAGGGATGTGGTCGTCGTGGTTGAGGAAGCGGGTCGAGGTGACCTCATGCCCCTCACCGAGCGAATGCTCCTGGTAATCCGGTCCGAGCGGGCCGGCCGAGTCACCCACCTCGACCTCACCCCACCGTACGATCACGCCTTTCACCTTCGCCAATGCGGCGGCGGGACCGATCGCGAGCGCCACGGCCAAAGCCAGCGCGGGCCATGACGGATCTAGC
>CAXSEK010000117.1:0-8034 GCA_964235625.1 uncultured Acetobacteraceae bacterium | reverse complement strand
TCGGCATCCGCAACCAGGTCCACATCATCGACCTGCAGCAGACCGTGCCGATGCTGGACCGCGCCCTGCGCGCCGTGCGTGACGTGACGGCCGGGGGCGGTCGCGTGCTGTTCGTTGGCACGAAGCGTGCGGCGGCGGAGCACGTGGCGGACGCGGCCAAGCGCTGTGGCCAGTATTACGTGAACCACCGCTGGCTCGGCGGCATGCTGACGAACTGGAAGACCATCACCGGGTCGATCAAGCGGCTGCGCCAGATTGAGGAGCTGCTGGGCGGCAACGTCGAGGGCCTGACCAAGAAGGAGGTGCTGGACATCACACGCGACAGCGACAAGCTGGAACGCGCGCTGGGCGGCATCAAGGAGATGGGTGGCCTGCCGGATATCCTGTTTATCATCGACACGAACAAGGAGAAGTTGGCGGTCGAGGAGGCCAACAAGCTCGGCATCCCTGTGATCGCCATCCTGGACAGCAACTCCGATCCTGTCGGCGTAACCTATCCGATTCCCGGCAACGACGACGCCCTGCGCGCCATCACGCTGTATTGCGACCTGGTCGCCGGGGCAGTGCTCGACGGCATCAGCGCCGAGATGGCGGCGTCCGGGCGCGACGTGGGTGCGGACGAGGAGCTTCCGATCGGCGCCATGCCGGATGACGTGGTGGCCGAGCAGCCCGCCGCGTAATCTGGCCGGCTGAGATCGGCCGCAGACGGCCGTATAGAACGGAGAAAGACAATGGCAGAGATCACTGCAGCCCTGGTGAAGGAGCTTCGCGAGAAGACCGGCGCCGGGATGATGGACTGCAAGCGCGCCCTGTCGGAGAGCGGCGGCGACGTGGAAGCCGCCGTGGACTGGCTGCGCAAGAAGGGCCTGTCCGCCGCCGCGAAGAAGAGCGGGCGTGTGGCGGCCGAGGGGCTGGTCGGGGTCGCGACGGCGCTCAACAAGGGTGCCATGGTCGAAGTGAACGCCGAGACCGATTTCGTTGCCCGTAACGAGATGTTCCAGGCCTTTGTCACAACGGTCGCGAATTTGGCACTCGAGATTGGGGAAGACGTCGAGGCGCTGAAGGCCGCGCCCTATCCCGGCACCGGGCGCACTGTGGCCGACGAGTTGGTGCAGCTTGTGGCCACGGTCGGCGAGAACATGAACCTGCGCCGTGCCCGCGTGCTGCACGTGCCGTCCGGCGTGGTAGCAAGCTATGTCCACAGTCCCGTGAAGCCCGGCCTGGGCAAGATCGGCGTGCTGGTTGCCGTTCAGGGCGAGAGCGAGCTCGACGCCTTGGAGATACTCGGCCGGCAGGTCGGCATGCATGTGGCGGCGTCGCAACCCTCCGCGCTTGGCATCGCCGACGTCGACCCCGCAGCACTCGAGCGTGAGCGGGCGGTGCTGATGGAGAAGGCGCGTGAGGAAGGCAAGGCCAAGAGCGACGAGATCATGCAGAAGATGATCGACGGCCGGATCCGCAAATACTACGAGGAAGTGGTGTTGCTGGAGCAGGTCTGGGTGCATGACGGCGAGAGCCGGGTCAAGGCGGTTGCCAAGAAAGCCGGTGCCGACCTGACCGGTTTCGTAAGGTTCTCGCTCGGCGAAGGCATCGAGAAGCAGGCCGGCGATTTCGCAGCCGAGGTCGCGAAAGCTGCGGGCCTGGACCCAGACTCGTCGCCGGTTCTGTAAGGCAGGTTTACGCGGTTACAGGTCTTGGGTGTGGTATCTGCATCGTCGAATAAAGGGCTTGTCTGTTTCGGCTGATATCGGCCTGTTGCTGACGAAAACTCGATCCATCCAGGGCAAGTGACTGCAAGGATGCGACGCTTGATCTTCTCCCTATCCCGTCCTCAACGGGAGGGGGCCGGGATGGGGGGATGACCTTCCCGTCGAGCCCCACGCGATCCGCCTCCCTGCTCGCATCCTCCAGCGCCTCGTCCGCCGCCCTGCTGAACGGCGCCAGGGTGCCGAGATCGGGCCGCTCGGCGCGCGCGAGCACGTTGACCTGCCAATCTCGAGCCCCACTGCGGTCTATGGGACTGCTTTGCCGCACGCACCGCACGGCTGGCCAGCTCGGCATCGCTGGCATCCTGGGACTGGTGCCAGGCACCGACGGCTAGCCATATACAGGTGGCCGAACCCGGGACGGCGATCGCCGTGAAGCTGGCCAAGAGCAATGCACTGATCCGCTGATCCGCATAGGTCACCCGGGAAGGACTGCCCCCGAGTGTGCGCCTAGCCGATGAGCGAAACGTGAAGCCTAGCTGCCGCGCACCCGGTGGTGCACCGGGCGGTGCCGGCCGCTGCGGACGCCGCTGCGATACGGTCCGTGCGGCGGCGGAGGCGGCAGGCCGATCTTGTCGAAGGTCGCGTCCAATTTCTCCGCCGCGAACGCCTCCGCTTCGCGCGCGCGGGACACGGCCGCGCCCATGCCGAAGAACTCGTGCGTGGTGCCGCCATACAACGTGCGGTCCACCTCCACACCCTGGGCCTGCAGCTTGTAGGTCAGGAAGGTGCCATCCGACTCCAGCGGGTCGATCTCGGCGGAGATGATCGTGGTGGGCGGCAGGTTGTGCAGGTCGGCCCGGCCGATCAGGTCGAGCCGCGGGTCCTTCAGGTCCGCCGGGCCGTGGATGGTGTTCTTTACATACCACAGCACGTCAGCACGCCCGAGCGGCACGGCGTATTCGTCGGCGATGTAGGAGGGCGTGCCCGTGTCGGTGCCGGCTACGGGATAGATCAGCAGCTGGTGCACCGGCATTTTGATGTGGGCATCCCGCGCGGCGATCGAGACGTTGATGGCCAGGTTGCCACCCGCCGACTCGCCAGCCACAGCGATCCGCCGTGGATCCGCCCCCAGCCGCGCCGCATTGGCCAGCAGCCAGCGATAGGCGGCGAATGCGTCGTCATGCGCGGCAGGGAACGGAGCTTCCGGAGCCAGGCGGTAGGCCACCGAGAGCACCTTCGCATGCGCTTGGGTCGCCAGCGCGCGGTCCGACTCGTCGTACGTGTTCAGGTTGCCCGTGACCCAGCCGCCACCGTGGAAATACAGGATGATCGGCTCGCCGGCGCGGCCCGGCGTCGCGTCATACAGCCGGGCCTGCAACGGGCCTGCCGCCCCGTCCACCGTCAGGTCGCGCTCCTGCGTGAAGGCGTCGGCAACGAAGGGGTGGCCGCGCTGGTTAGTGACCACGGCGCGCACCGCATCCTGCGGCGTCGGCTGGGCACGGGCCTGCTGCACGCTCAGCAGGTGTACGGGCTTAGCGCCGAGATGGACGTAGGTGTCGATCACGCCCTGCATGTCCTCGTCCGCACGGCCATTCGCGTCACGATAGGGCGTGTAGACTTGGCAACCGGCCAGCATCACCAGCGCGCCCAGGGAAGCGAGGGCACGGCGGCGGGCGGAGAGGGTGGCGGGCATCGGCATACTCCAAGAGGTGCTCAGGTGTAGCTTGCTTTGTCCTCCGTGCCATCCTATCCGCGCGGCAACAATCCCGCCCACCCCCAGGAGACTGTCCTCATGGCCGCAATCGCCGACATCGTCGCCCGCGAGATCCTCGACAGCCGCGGCAACCCGGCCCTCGAGGTGGACGTGGTACTGGACAGCGGCGCCATGGGCCGAGTCGCGGTGCCGTCGGGTGCCTCCACCGGGGCGCACGAGGCGGTGGAATTGCGGGACGGCGACAAGGCCCGCTTCGGCGGCAAGGGCGTGCGCCGCGCCGTGGCTCATGTCGAGGGCGAGATCTTCGACATGCTGAGCGGCCTGGATGCGACCGACCAGGTAAAAATCGACGAGATGATGATCGACCTGGACGGCACCGCCAACAAATCCCGCCTGGGCGCCAACGCGATCCTGGGCGTGTCCCTGGCGGTGGCCAAGGCGTCAGCCGAGGATTACGGCCTGCCGCTCTATCGCTACGTGGGCGGCGTGTTCGCGCGCACGCTGCCGGTGCCGATGATGAATATCATCAATGGCGGCCAGCACGCGGACAACCCGATCGACATCCAGGAATTCATGATTCAGCCGGTAGCAGCGCCGACCGTGGCCGAGGCTATCCGGATGGGCTCGGAGATCTTCCATGCGCTCAAGCGCGCCCTGCACGACGCCGGGCACTCGACCAACGTGGGCGACGAGGGCGGCTTCGCGCCGAACCTGAAGTCGGCCGACGAGGCGCTCGGCTTCATCAGCAAGGCATGCGAGGCGGCCGGCTACCGCCCCGGTGAGGACGTGACCTTCGCGCTCGACCCGGCGGCGACGGAGTTCTACCGCAACGGCAAGTACGAAATCGAAGGCGAGGGCAAGTCCCTCGATTCGGCCGGCATGGTCGCCTACCTAGCGGACCTGGTGCGCCGCTACCCGATCGCCTCGATCGAGGACGGTATGGCCGAGGACGATTGGGACGGCTGGGCGCACCTGACGGCCGAGCTGGGCAAGACCGTCCAACTGGTGGGCGACGACCTGTTCGTGACCAACCCGGAGCGGCTGCGGCGCGGGATCAAGGCGGGCACCGGCAATGCCATCCTGATCAAGGTGAACCAGACCGGCACGCTCAGCGAGACGATGGATGCGATGGAGATCGCCCACCGCGCCGGCATGACGACGGTGATGAGCCACCGCTCGGGCGAGACGGAGGACACCACGATCGCGGACCTGGCAGTGGCGGCGAATTGCGGCCAGATCAAGACCGGCAGCCTGTCCCGCAGCGACCGGATGGCGAAATACAACCAGCTGATCCGCATCGAGGCCGACCTCGGCCCGGCGGCGCGCTATGCTGGGCGCACGATCCTGCGGCAGTGACGCAACACATTGGGCTGAATAGGATGCCCTGTCATTTCCTGGTTTTGCTCACGGATTTGAGAGCGTATGATGATGGCGGTCTGTCATAGGGGCGGCGATGTCGTTTGCGCGTGAGATCAAGAGGCGGGCCAAGTCGGCAGTGCCGCCGCTGATGCTACTCGCGGTGGCCGGATACTTCAGTTGGAGCGCTACCCAGGGTGATCACGGGCTCAGGGCGTATGCCCGTCAGCAGGATCAGCTGCGGCTCGCCCAGGCCGAACTCTCCCACGTGAACGGCGATGTCGAGATGTGGGATCGCCGGGTGAGCGGGCTGCGCAACACCCGCCTTGATCCGGATACGCTGGACGAGCGGGCACGGGCGATGCTGAATCTGGCAGACCCGACCGAGGTGGTGGTGATGTACGGGCAGGGCAAAAAGCTGTTCTGACATCAGGCAACCACTCGGGCTCTGTCCCGCCCCTGAAAACTCAGCTGTAATGCCGCGTCACGGCCCGAAGCGGCCGGCTCGGGGAGGCCATTGATGAATATTCGGATCCTGTTGCTGCCATTCGCATTGCTGCCGCTCGCTGCGCAGGCCAGCCCGCACGACATGATCGTCGGCATCGACGAGAAGGCAGTCTGGGGCGCGGACGGCATTCCCGCGAATGGCGCACCGGGCAAGGATAGCTTGCTGGTGATGGACATCACCGACCCATTGCACCCGACGATGCGTGCCAGCCTGCCGCTCGAGAACTCCGTATTTGGGCCGCCCACCAACCTGCAGATCACCCCGAACGGCCGGCTGGCCCTGGTCGCGGACTCGGTCGTGAACGCGCGCACCGCGGACGGCGCGAAATGGGCTGCTAGCCCGACCGACAAGCTGCACGTGGTGGACCTGGACGCGACGCCGCCGGCGCTGCTCGCCACGATCACGGTCGGGCGGCAGCCGTCCGGCTTGGCGATCAATGCGCAGGGCACGCTGGCGCTGGTGGCCAACCGGGCCGGCAAGAGCGTCTCCGTGCTCACCATCGATGGCACGACCGTCTCGCAAGTCGCTGAACTCCCAATGGGCGAAGAGGTCTGCGCCGTCGCGATCACGCCGGATGGCAAGCGCGGCTTCGTGGCCAAGAACAATTCCGCCAAGGTCGCCGTGCTCAGCATCGCCGCTACCACCGTCACCACGGACAAGGCGCAGGACGTGCCGGTGGGTCTGGGCGTCTATAACCTCGATGTCACGCCGGATGGTAAGTATCTGATCGCGGCCAATACCGGCACCGCGGGAGACGGTTCGAGCAAGACGCTGACCGTGGTGGATGCGGCGTCCGACCACCCGCATGCCATCTCCACCGCCTCGGTCGGGGACGGCCCAGAGGGGATGGCGATTTCGCCCGACGGCAAGTGGGTGGCGGTGCCGCTGCTGCTCGGGACGACCGCGTCGCAGACGGCTTGGTCCTACACCAAGGCCGGGGCGGCGGCGCTGATGGCGGTGGAACCCGGCGGCACGCTGCGGCTGGTGTCCACCCTGCCGCTCGGCGCGATCCCGGAGGGCGTGGCCTGGAGCCCGGACAGCGGCACGGTCTACATCGGCAACTACGCCGACCGCGACATGCAGGTCTTCCACGTGCAGGACGGCAAGCTGGTGCAAGACGGCACCCGCATCACGCTGCCAGGCCAGCCAGCCGCTATCCGCGGCCTGGCGCGCTGACCGACGTCCGGCAACCTGCCGCTTCCTCATTGCCCACGATCATGCGTCAACAAGGCATACGAGTCGGTATTTACGCGATTGATAGAGGGTAGATACGCTGTCGGCGCCTCACTACCGTAAGGCAATGGACGCGATCGCCACGCCGCGGAAGACCGGACCTACTGCACGCATCTCACCCCCGCGATCTACCGCTTCCAGAGCTACATCTCAGTGCCCATCCAACTCTCGGACGGAAGCTTCTTCGGCACCCTCTGCGCGATCGACCCCAAGCCGCGCCTCATCGACAACCCGGAGATCGTCGGGACATTCCGGTTGTTTGCCGAGCTGATCGCATTCCACCTTGACGCCCATGCCAGGATCACCCGCTCCGAGACGGCGCTGTCTGACGAGCGTGCGGCATCGACACTGCGGGAACAGTTCATCGCCGTCCTTGGTCACGACCTTCGCAACCCGCTCCAGGCGGTCAGCGCCGGTGCTAGGGCCATGCTGCGTCACCCCGAGCGGGCCACCGAAACGGCCGCGCACATCAGTCAGAGCGTGTCCCGCATGGCGGGCCTCATCGATAACATCATGGATTTTGCGAGGAGTCGGCTGGGCGGCGGGCTGACGCTGCAGCTTGACCGCGATGCACCGGTGGCAACGACGCTGGACCACGTGATCCAGGAACTACGGAGCATCCACCCGGACCGGGTGATCCTGCGGACGCTCAAGCTCGACGAGCCGGTCCGCTGCGACGCAGCCCGGATCGGACAGGTCCTCTCAAACCTCCTCCGCATGCCGTCGGGCAGAAGAGCGTGACTGGCCCGATCCTGATACCGGCGAGCTTGATCCTGACTTGGCTGGTGGACTGAAGCCCATTGGGGTGGATCAAGTTCAAGGCTGGCTTGTATGAGCATCTTGCGAGGACCGACGAGGAGAGGGGGCGTCCTCGCCTCGTCCTAGCCCCTGGCCGATAGAAGAGTCGGGTGAGGAAGCGCGGTATCCCTTGACGGCTGCATCTACGGCCGAGGCACCTAGCAGTTGGTCCGCCCGGTCGCCACACAGTCCTGCCGGGCGACGAAACCCTGCACGACAGGGAACAGCCACCAGGCGAACAGCCCAAGCCCGAGCACGATGGCCAGGGCCAAGACGGGGAACAGGCGGGACGGCGGGGGCGGGTCGGACATCATTGCTCGCGTTCGAGGCACTTACGCTCACATGGACCACCCGGCCTTCGAAGGAAGGGGCTAGGCCGCCTCCACCCACACGGACGTGTCGTGGAACACCGCACCGCCCGCCGGACCGGCCGGCTCGTCCGACGTCAGCGCGTTGATGCCGATACCGCCATTCCAATCGGCATTGGGCCAAACTCCCTCCGCGATCACCACGCCGCTCTGCTGTCCCTCCGTGATAGCAGCCCGTAGCTCCACCGAACCCCGGGCATTGCCCAGCCGGACCTGGCCGCCTTCTGCGATGCCCAGCAGCGCGGCATCGGCCGCGCACAGCCGCACCGTTGGCCGGCCCTCGCGCTTGCGGGATCCGGCGGTCTCCGTGAACGTGGAATTGAGGAACTGCCGCGGTGGTGGCGCCAC
>CAXSEK010000116.1:0-8100 GCA_964235625.1 uncultured Acetobacteraceae bacterium | reverse complement strand
GTGCCGCCGGTGGTGGGCGACTCGTACCAGGCACGCCCGCCCACACCCAGGCCGAAGCCGCAGCTGCGGGCTGGGCCGCAATCGATCGTGTTGCCGGTGATGGTGGTGCCCGCGTAGTCGCCGCTGCTGAGTGGCCAGGCATGGACCAGCAGCCCGGCAAAGGAGCCCGCCCCGGCCGTGTCCGTCGCCTCGATCCGGTTGTCCGCCACCCGGCAGTCGCGGCAGCCGCCCAGCACCAATTGCACGTCCGTATTGTCGCGGAACAGGTTGCCCTGGATCACGTCACCCACGCCGTCGATCACGGTCAGCCCGTCGGCCCACATGGCACGGCGGTCATGCGTGCCGTTGGACAGCACCTGGTTGCGCTCGAATCGCAGGCCGGTCGCCCCGGCATCGACCTGCACCGCGGTGTAGCAGGCGACCAGCGTGACGACGCTGTCGCGGATGGTGACGTCCGGTGCGGTGACGGCCAGCCCGCCCATCGAGGGCCGGCCCCGCCCACGGCAGGCACGGGCGTCGTCGCGCGCCGGATCCGCCTTGCCGCCCTCGACCATGATGTGGTCCAGCACGCTGCCGGCGCCCGCGACGGTGACCGCCCGGTCCAGCGGGCCGCCCGGCTCGGCGATGCGCAGCGCGAGCACCGCGCACAAGCCGGCTGCACAATCCGGCAACCCGGCGGTCGCGAGCGTGACCCGGCGGCGCAGCGCCAACGGTCGCGTCACCACGTAGCGGCCTGGCTGGAGGGCGATGCGCCCACCCTGCGGCGTCCGGTCCAGGCAGTCCTGCAACGTGCCGCCATCCACCACGCTGCACGCGGCCGTGGCGGGGCGTTGCTGGCGGACAGCGCACGCACCCAGCACCAGCAGCGCCGCCAGCCCATGCAGCGCGAGCTGGCGGCTCATCCGTTCACTTCGCGGCGGCGATCGCCTTGACGATGACCGCCTCGGCCGCCGCCTTGTCCGCCCAGCCGGTGACCTTCACCCACTTGTTGGGCTCGAGGTCCTTGTAGCGGGTGAAGAAGTGCTCGATCGCCTGGCGGGTGATCTCCGGCAGGTCCTCGATGGCGTGCACGGTCTTGAACTGCGGGTGAATCTTGTCGTGCGGGACGCAGATGATCTTTTCATCCTGCCCGCTCTCGTCCTCCATCTGCAACATGCCGATCGGGCGGCAGCGGATGACGGCGCCGGGCACCACGGGGGCGTAGGGCGTGAGCACCAGTGCGTCCGCCGGGTCCCCGTCATCGGCGAGGGTGCCGGGGATGAAGCCGTAAGCGGCGGGGTAGGCCATGGGCGTGAACAGGAAGCGGTCGACGACGATGGCGCCGCTCTCCTTATCGACCTCGTACTTCACCGCCGAGCCCTGCGGGATCTCGATCACGACGTTGATGTCGTGCGGCGGCTCTTTGCCGGTGGCGAGCTTGCTGATGTCCATGGGCGTTGGTCCTGGGCTGGGAGGGTCGGATGCGGCGGACCCTATCCGCGCCCCCAATCCTTGCCAAGCTTGGCCGCCCTGGGGCATGGATTGGCGGCGTGTGCGCCTGTAGCTCAGTTGGTTAGAGCGGGCCGCTCATAACGGCTTGGTCGCAGGTTCGAGTCCTGCCGGGCGCATGCGCTCAATCATCTTGACCAATGAGAGCCGTGATCCGATCACCAAGCGCCGGCGCATCGGTCGTCGCGATCACCCAGACCGACTCCCCATCGACGTCGCCATACTGGTGGATGAGTATGTTGCGGAAGCGATGATCTGCGGCACCTCGGGTATCGTCGATGTGAGTTCGGGGTCGATTTCCGGGCAGCGGCCAGTGCCTCGCCAACGATGGCCAGCTTCCGTTCCACCGCGCTTTGCAGCATCGGGTCGGCGAGGTAGGCATCCAGGCCCCGTCCGGAGATAAAAGTCGCGATCGTGGCGATGGCATCGTTGGCGTCCCACAGCCGTTTCTTCGCTCGGTCTGCGGGCGTCATGGCTGCGGAAATATCTGGCGGTGATTGCTCTCGATAGAGCGGCGTAAGTATGGATTGCGGATTGGCTGCTTCGTCAGCAAATCGACCGAACGGCCGAATAGGTGTTCCAATACGTCCTTGAAACCGAAATATGCGTTCACCCGATCCGGCCCGTGCAGCTCTTCATACTCCGCGATCAGATCGATGTCGCTCCGGTCCGGGTCAAAAGCATCGGTGTTCGCGGACCCAAACAGGATAAGCGACCTGACGTGGAACTTGCGACATAGAGCTTTCAAGGCGGGCAAGTTGTCCACGCCGAGGCGTTTCAGCGCAGTTTCTTCTGCGACGTCGCTCATGCGCTGATCATCGCATATCCAAGTCAAGGCTTGAACCCTTGGTTGCCGTCCGCCCTCGGCACTTCTAAACCATCGCTCCGCCGCCCGACGCTCAGGAGACCGCCATGGCCGCCTACCAATACGCCTACGTCATGAAGGATGTCACCAAGGCCTACCCGGGCGGGCGCGAGGTGTTCAAGGGGATCACGCTCTCCTTCCTGCCCGGCGTGAAGATCGGCGTGCTGGGGGTGAACGGCGCCGGCAAGTCCACGCTGCTCAAGATCATGGCCGGGCGCGAGAAGGAGTTCGGCGGCGAGGCCTGGGCCGCCGAGGGCGTGCGCGTGGGCTACCTGGAGCAGGAGCCGCAGCTCGACCCGGACCTCACCGTCGCCGAGAACGTGATGCTGGCCTTCGGGCCGCTGAAGGCCGCCATCGACCGGTTCAACGCGATCAGCGAGGAATTCGGCGAGGAGATGAGCGACGACAAGATGAACACCCTGCTCGCCGAACAGGCCGAGCTGCAGGAGAAGATCGACGCCGAGGACGGCTGGGAGCTGGACCGCCGGATCGAGATCGCGCTCGACGCCCTGCGCTGCCCGCCGCCGGATGCGGGGGTGACGAAGCTGTCCGGCGGCGAGCGGCGCCGCGTGGCGCTGTGCCGGCTACTGCTGGATAAGCCCGAGCTGCTGCTGCTGGACGAGCCGACCAACCATCTGGACGCCGAAAGCGTCGCGTGGCTCGAGAAGACGCTGCGGGACTACACGGGCACTGTGATGATCGTCACCCACGACCGCTACTTCCTCGACAACGTGACCAACTGGATCCTGGAGATCGAGCGCGGCCGGGGTTACCCGTTCGAAGGCAACTACTCCTCCTGGCTGGACCAAAAGCGCAAGCGGCTGAAGCAGGAGGAAAAGGAGGAGAGCTCCCGCCAGCGCGCACTGGCGGCGGAGCAGGAGTGGATCCAGTCCTCCCCGCGCGCCCGGCAGACCAAGTCCCGCGCCCGGATCGACAAATACGAGCAGATGCTGGCGAAATCGGCGGAGATGGCCGGCGCCACGGCGGAGATCGTCATCCCGCCCGGCCCGCGCCTGGGCGGCACCGTCATCACGGCGGAGAACCTGCGCAAGGGCTATGGCAACCACGTCCTGATCAACGACCTGAACTTCAAGCTCCCACCCGGCGGCATCGTCGGCGTGATCGGGCCGAACGGCGCCGGCAAGACCACCATGTTCCGCATGATCACGGAGCAGGAGAAGCCGGATGCCGGCGAGCTGGTAGTGGGCGAGACGGTCAAGCTCGGCTACGTGGACCAGTCGCGTGACAGCCTGGACGGCAGCAAGACCGTCTGGGAGGAGATCAGCGGCGGGACGGACGTGATCTATCTCGGCAAGCGCGCGGTGCAGTCCCGCGCCTACGTGGGTGCGTTCAACTTCAAGGGTGCGGACCAGCAGAAGCGGGTAGGCGTGCTCTCGGGCGGCGAGCGCAACCGGGTGCACCTGGCCAAGATGCTCAAGAGCGAGAGCAATGTCATCCTGCTGGACGAGCCGACCAACGACCTGGACGTGGACACGCTGCGGGCGCTGGAGGAAGCTCTGGCCGAGTTCCCGGGCTGTGCCGTGATCATCAGCCATGATCGCTGGTTCCTGGACCGGCTGGCGACGCACATCCTGGCGTTCGAAGGCGATAGCCACGTCGAGTGGTTCGAGGGCAACTTCCAGGCCTATGAGGCAGACAAGCGTCGCCGGCTCGGTGAGAACAGCACCGATCCCCACCGTATCAAGTACCGGCCGCTCGCCCGGTAGATGGGGTGGCAAGCGGGATCGCCGGGTGCATCCGATCCGCACGGGGCGGCTATGGCTGGCCCCGTTTTGCCCGGCCGACCTACCGGACCTGGTGCGGTTCAAGGCCAACCCGCTGACCTGGGCCACGATGCTGGGCGGCGTGCGCCGGCCGGAGCAGACGGCGGCGGACCTCGCGGAGGAGATCGCGTTCTGGGGCCGCCACGACGTCGGCATGTGGACCGCGCGTGATGCGCAGGGCGTGCTGCTCGGTGTGACCGGGCTGCATGAGCGTTATGACTCGCGCGGCATCGCACTGCGTGTGGCGTTCGACCCGGCGGTGCGCGGCAACGGTCTGGCGCGGGAGGCAGCGGGGGCGGTGCTGCAGGATGCGCACAACCGCGCCGGGCTGACCCGGGTGGTAGCGGTGGCGCGCGACAGCAATCTCGGATCCCGTACGCTATTGGGTGCGATCGGTATGCGGGAGGAGAGCACGTTCGAGCAAGGCGGCTACCTGATGCACCTGTTCGCCAGCGAACGGGCTGTGCGGTAGGGCTGTGTGCGCGCGTTCGGCCCGCACCCCGACCCTCTCCCGTGAAGGACAGGAGAGGGAGGAGTCAGGCGGCTTCGGTAAACTGCAATGCGGCCAGGCGTGCGTACAGGCCGCCGCCGCGCACCAGGGCGTCGTGCGTGCCGCTGGCGACGATGCGGCCGGCTTCGACGACGACGATGCGGTCGGCCCGGCGCACGGTGGCCAGGCGGTGGGCGATCACCAGGGTCGTCCGCCCCTGGGTCAGCGCCGCCAGGGCTTGCTGCACCGCGTGCTCGCTCTCCGCGTCGAGCGCGCTGGTGGCTTCGTCCAGCAGCAGCACCGCCGGGTCCCGCAGCACGGCGCGGGCGATGGCGATGCGTTGGCGCTGGCCGCCCGACAGGCGCACGCCCTTCTCGCCCATGAACGTGTTCCAGCCGTCCGGCAGCGCCTCGATGAAGTCGCAATGGGCGGCGCGGGCAGCGGCGCGGACCTCGGCATCCGTGGCATCGGGGCGGCCAAACCGGATGTTGGTCCAGGCGTCGGCGCCGAACACCACCGGGTCCTGCGGCACCAGGCCGAGCCGGGACCGCACCGAAGCCGGGTCAGCCTCACGCAGGTCCACGCCGTCCAGCCGGATGGCGCCGCCTTGCGGGTCGTAGAAGCGCAGCAGCAATTGCAGTACCGTGGTCTTGCCCGCGCCGGACGGCCCGACCAGCGCGACGGTCTCGCCAGGCTCCACCACCAGGCTGAACCGGTCGAGCGCCGGCATGCCCGGGCGGGCCGGGTAATGGAACGTGACGTCCTCGAACGCGACCCGGCCGCGCGGCGGGACGGGCAGGGCGCGCGGGCTCGAGGGCGCGGCGATCTCCGGCCGTTCGGCCAGGATCTCGGCGATGCGGTCGGCGGCTCCGGCGGCGCGCTGCAGCTCGCCCCACAGCTCGCTCAGCCCGGCGCCCGAGGTGGCCACGATCACGGCGTAGAACACAAAAGCGGACAGCGCGCCGCCGGACAGCTCGCCCGCCAGCACCTGCCGCCCGCCCACCCACAAGGCCAGCGTGATCGCGCCGAACCCCAGCAGGATCACGCCCAGGATCACCCCGGCGCGGGACGCGATGCGGGCACGGGCGGCGGCGACCGCGCCCTCCGTGGCCGCGGCGAACCGGGCGCGGGCGAACGGCTCCTGCGTGAAGGCCTGCACGGTGCGCAGCGCACCCAGCGTCTCCTCCGCCAGCGCGCCCAGATCGGCGATACGTTCCTGCGCCACGCGGGACAGCCGGCGCTCCCGCCGGGCGAACACCACCAGCGGCACCACCACGAACGGCACCACCGCCGCCACCACGCCCGCCAGCAGCGGGGACGTGACCACCAGCATGGCGAACGCACCCACCAGCAGCAGCGCCGAGCGCAGCCATTGCGACAGCGCCGACCCGGCCAGCGCCTGCAGCACCGCCGTGTCCGCTTGCAGCCGGGAGAGCACGTCGCCGGTCCGTGCTGTCTCGAACCAGGCCGGGGAGAGCGCGATCACGTGGTCGAACACTGCCCGCCGCAAATCGGCGCCGATCCGCTCGCCCAGCCAGGTCACCAGCGCGAAGCGGGATCCGGTGGCCAGCGCCAGCAGCACGATGATCCCCGACATGCCCAGCGCGGTCGCGTTCAGCTGCGCCTGGCTGCCGCTGGCGAACCCGCCATCGATCAGCCGCCGCAGCCCCTGGCCCAGCGCCAGCACCAGCCCGGCTGAGGCGAGCAGCGCCACGGTGGCGCCCACGGCCGCCCACGTGTAGCGCGCGATGAATGGCCAAATCAGCCGCAACGCGCCGGCGCGGGTCATCTAGCTCGCCATGTAAGTCTTGAACGCCTCGGCATGGTCCGGATGCCAGCGCGAGAGGGCGGGGCGGCCCAGGATGACGTCCTCCATCGCCCAGCGCATGCGCTTCTCGTCCTGCACCCGGGTCGTGTCGTTGTCGGGGCACAGGATGTAGAAGTCGCCGGCGGCCAGCCCCCCCAGCATGAAATCCACCACCTGCTCCGGCGACCAGGCGCCCGGCGGCTTTGTGGCCGTTCGCACCCGCGTGAAGCCGGTGAAGGTGAAGCCGGGGATGAGCAGATGCGCCGTAACCGGCGTGCCCAGCAGGTCGTGCGCCAACCCTTCGGTCAGCGCCTTGATGCCGGCCTTGCTGACGTTGTAGGCGGTGTTGCCCGGCGGTGTGGTGATGCCCTGCTTGGAGCCCGTGTTGATGATCGCCGCCGGCTGCCGCTCTGCCGTCATCACCGGCATGAAGGCCTGCACGCCGTTGACCACGCCCCACAGGTTGGTCTCCAGGATCGCCCGCCACGCCGCCGTGCCATCCGCGATCTTGCCCGCACTCTCCCGCCCGGCATTGTTCATCAGCACGGCGACGCTGCCCCACCGCGTCAGCGCCGCATCGCGCAGGGCGGCGACCTGCGCCGGGTCACTGACGTCGGTGGGCATGGCGAGCACGTCGGCTCCCGTGGCGGCGAGGGCGGCGGCTTCGCGCTCCAGCGCCTCGGTGGCGACGTCCGCCATGCAGACGGCCATGCCGAGTGCAGCGAATCGCTGGGCGGCGGCGAGGCCGATCCCGCTGGCGGCACCGGTGATCACGGCCGCACGGCCTGGGGTGAGGGCAGGATGCATGGAGGTTTCCTCGCTGGTCGGCATGCTATCTGGTCCGGCCGCGAAGATTGCCAAACTCCCGGCGGGCTATCGACGCGGCTTGTTGCCCATGTATTGGCCGAAACATCCTTCACCGTCCGTCGAGCGACCGGCGCGGAGGGTGCCCAGGCGGGGGGGAGGAACTGTTTGGTGATCGCCATTAGGCACGTCTTCATCAGACGTGGGCATCAGCTTCGATGCGGATTGATCTCTCCCGCCACCGCGCCCCACAGCCACTGGACCAGCGTCACCGAATCGAACACCGCCAGTCCAGTGGCCGCGCGGACCGCGGCTGCGTAAGGCGGCATATTGGTGCATTCCAGCACGATTGCCCCGACCTCCGGATGCGCCGCCACCAGCGCCCGTGCCGCCGCGACCACGTCCCGCTCCGCCGCCACCGTGTCCAGGTCGTCGCGCTCGCCGCGGATCAGCACGGGAAACAACTCGTGCCCGCCCTCGCATCCCGCCACCGGCGTATCGGCCGCCGCCCCCGCCGCGCCCAGGTGCGCCGGTGTCAGGCTACTGGCCGAGATCGTCACCACCCCTACGCGCTTGCCCGGCGGCAGCGTCGCTTGTACCCAGGGCACCTGCATCAGGGCGCTGGTTGCGACGGGCACGCCGACATGCGCCGCCAGTTCGCGCTGGAACAGCGACAGGAAGCCGCAATTGGTGGTGATAGCCCGGCAGCCATGCGCCACCAGGTCGGCAGCGGCGTCCAGGAAGGGCTGCAGCAGCCCCTCCGCCCGATGCAGCACCACGCGCTCGGGGCTGGCGCCGCGCACCACGCGGTATTGCACGGGGAACGGCCAGGTCAGCGCGTTGCCCATGTCACCGGGCACGC
>CAXSEK010000115.1:4677-8133 GCA_964235625.1 uncultured Acetobacteraceae bacterium | reverse complement strand
TGACGCGCACGACGGCGCTGACGGGTGGGGTGGCAGCCGAGGCAAACTGTCAGGGCCGATACGGATCCGACGCCGTGGATGCCAGGCTCAAGGCCTGGCATGACGGGTGCTGCGGTCCTCATGCCAGCGTGTCCGCGGCAGTGCCCAAGTAGGCGGTGCGCACGGCCGCGTTGCCGCGCACGGAGGCGGGCGGGCCGGAGGCGATCACCTGGCCGTCGGCCAGCACGGTGATGCGGTCGGCCAGGTCGAACACCACGCCCAGATCGTGCTCGATCATCACCAGCGTCTTGCCCTCGGTGACCCGGCGGATCAGCGCCACGGCGCGGTCGGTCTCAGCACGGCTCATGCCGGCGGTGGGCTCGTCCAGCAGCACTGTCCCGGCCCCGCTGGCGACGGCCACGCCGATCTCGAGCGCGCGCTGGTCGGCATAAGCAAGCGCGCCGGCCAGCACGTTGCGGCGGGGGGTGAGGCCGGTCAGCTCCAGCATCTCCTCCGCCCGGGCGTTCAGACGGCCGAAGCCCGCCATCGTGCGCCAGAAGGTGAGGCCCACGCCGTTGGCGCGCATCGCCGCACCGCGGAGGTTCTCGAACACCGTCATGCGCGGGAACAGGGACGTCACCTGGAACGAGCGTGACAGGCCGCGACGGCTGGTCATGTGGGGGGGCAGCCCGGTGATGTCCTCGCCATGCAGCAGGATGCGGCCGCCATCCGGCACATAGCGGCCGCTGACCAGGTGGAAGAACGTGCTCTTGCCGGCGCCGTTCGGGCCGATCACGGCGTGCCGCTCACCCGCCGCGATGTCCACCGTGATGCCCTTGATGATCGCCGTGGCGCCAAAGCTCTTGCGCAGGTTCTTGATGGAAAGGGCGAGGGTCATTGGATGGCGGCCGTCTGCGCCTGCCAGGTGGCCCGGGCGCCGGGCCAGGTGCGGCGGAGCAGCAGCGCGCCGGCGCCGAACAGGGCGGCGCCGAGGGCCCACTGCCACGGTTGCTGCGGCTGCGCGGCGAAGCCCAGCATGGTGCCGGCCGAAGCGCCGTTGCGCACCGCCTGCAGACGGAAGGCGAGCTCGGCCAGGAGCACGATGCCGGACAGCGCCAGCAACAGGCCCGGCAGCACGGCTGCGTAGGCGGGAACCAGGGCGCCTGCCCGGCCAGCACGGATCAGCGGCGCGTGCGACAGGATGATGCCGGACAGGCCGCCCGGCGCCCACACCACGGCGGCCACGAACAGCAGCCCGTCATACAGCTGCCAGGCGTCGGTCAGCGTGCTCAGCGCCACCTGGAGGAAGGTCACCAGGATGGCGCCCAGCACGGGACCCCAGAACGTGCCGATGCCGCCGATGAACGTCATCAGCAGCACGGCACCCGTGGCTTCGGAGGAGATGTTGGAGGAGGTGACGATCTCGTCGTTCAGCGCCTGCAACCCCCCCGCCACGCCGGCAAACAGGCCGGACAGGATGAACACGAGGTAACGCACACTGGCCGGGTTGTAGCCGATGAAGCCGACGCGCTCCGGGTTGTCACGCACGGCGTTGGCCAGGCAGCCGAGCGGGGTCGCGGTGTAGCGCCACATCAGGAAGGCGCAGAGCAGCGCCCAGGCGGCGATCAGGAAGTAGACGTGGAACTGGCTGCCGAAATCGATGCCGAACAGCGACGGGCCATCCGAGCGGTCGCCGTTGATGCCCTCCTCGCCGCCGAACAGGCTGGGGACCATGAGCACGGCGGCGGTGAACAATTCGGCCAGGCCGAGCGTGATCATGGCGAAGGCGGTCTCGCCCCGCTTGCACGCGACCGAGCCGGCCAGGAGCGCCGCCGCGAGCCCGCCCACGGCGCCCACCAGCGGCAGCAGCGGCGCCGGCATCCACGCCCCTACCCCGGCGGCGCGCATCGCGTGCATCGCGGCGAACCCGCCGAATCCGAGGAACACGGCATGGCCGAAATCCAGCATGCCGCCCTGGCCGAGCAGCATGTTGAAGGAAAGGGCGAAGACGATGGCGATGCCCATGCGGCAGAGCAGCGAAAGGCCGAAGCCGCTGGAGAGGATGTATGGCGCGGCAATGGCAGCGAGGGCGACCAGTGCCCAGGGAAGGATGAGGCGCAGGCTGGTGCGGCTGCGGGCCAGCGGGAAGGCGGTGGTGACGCTCATGCCGACCTCGAGCCGGCGAGGCCCTTGGGCCGGAACGCCAGCATCAGGACCAGGAGTAAATACGGCACGGTCGGCGCGCCACGAGCGATCGTCAGATTCCACAGATCGGCCAGTCGTCCGGCCGGGTCCACCGTCACGCCGAGCGACGCGAACGCCTTCCACAGCGGCAGGTCCAGGCTGATCGACACCGTCTGGATCAGCCCGATCAGCACGGACGCCACGAACGCGCCCCAGATGGAGCCGAGCCCGCCCATTACCACCACCGCGAACACGATGGCACCCAGAGAGGCCGCCATGCCCGGCTGCGTGGTGAACGCGTTGCCAGCGATCACCCCCGCCAGCCCGGCCAGCGCGCAGCCGGCGCCGAACACCAGGGTGAACACGCGCGGCACGTCGTGGCCCAGCATCGAGACCATGTCGGGATGGGTCAGCGCCGCCCGCACCACCAGCCCGAGCCGGGTGCGGGCAAGGGCGGCGAACAGGGCCACGAACATCGCGAGCGACACCACCATCATGAACACGCGATACGCCGGGTAGGCGGTGCTGCCGACGTGGAACAGCGGGAAGTCCAGCGCCGCCGGCACCGCGTATGGCACGGGGTTGCGGCCCCAGATCAGCGGCACGACCTCGCCGATCACGAAGGCCAGGCCGAAGCTGAACAGCAATTCCGCCATGTGGCCGTGGCGGTGCACGGCGCGCAGGCCGTAGCGCTCGACCACGGCCCCAAGCGCACCGACCAGCAACGGGGCGACCACCAAGGCGGGCCAGAACCCGACATAGACGCTGATCGTGTAGGCGAAATACGCCCCCAGCATGTAGAAACTGGCGTGCGCCAGGTTCAGCACACCCATCATGCCGAAGATCAGCGTGAGGCCGCTCGACAGCATGAACAGCAGCAGGCCGTAGACCAGGCCGTTCAGCACGACGAGGATCAGGGACTGGCTCAAGCTACGGTTTGTCCTTGAACGCGCAGGTGGTCGCCATGCGCGTGCTGTCCGCCGGGATGGTCGCCATCGTCTTGAAACCGAGCTTCACCGCCGGGAACATGTGCGGCAGGTCCGGCGCGAGCTCGCTGATGAACAGCGGCTGGATCAACTGGTGATCGTCCGCTCGCATCTCCGAGATGCCGAGCGGCGTCTCGCGCTTTAACCCGCTCAGCGCGGCGGCGACGCGCGCGGGGTCGGACGAGTCGGCCTGCTTCATCGCGGCGGCGAGCGTGTCGATCTCGTTGACGATCTGCCAGAAATAGAAGGTGCGGCCGAACCGCTTCTCGAACGCGTCCTGGAGGTCGTCGATGCCGGGCACGTTGCC
>CAXSEK010000115.1:0-4577 GCA_964235625.1 uncultured Acetobacteraceae bacterium | reverse complement strand
CTTGACCGGCCCGGCCGCAATCCTGTTCCCTGATCCTGAGGCCGGACGCCCCGCAGCGTCAATGCTGCTCACGCATTCCAGGATAGATCCCATGCCCGTGCCCGCCATCTTCAACCGTTTGCGCCTGCCGGTGATCGGCTCGCCGCTGTTCATCGTCTCCAACCCGGAGCTGGTGGTCGCGCAGTGCCGGGCCGGGGTGGTCGGGTCCTTCCCCGCGCTGAACGCCCGCCCGGCGCCGGTGCTGGAGGAGTGGTTGCGCCGGCTGACGGGCGAACTGGGCGAGGCGGACGCGCCGTTCGCGGTCAACCAGATCGTACACCGCTCCAACGACCGGCTGATGCACGACGTGGAGATGTGCGTGAAGTACAAGGTGCCGATCGTGATCACCTCGCTGGGCGCGCGCGCGGAGGTGAACGAGGCCGTTCATTCCTATGGCGGAATCGTGCTGCACGACATCATCAACGACACCTTCGCGCGCAAGGCCATCGCCAAGGGGGCGGACGGATTGATCGCGGTGGCCGCGGGTGCCGGCGGCCATGCCGGGACGACATCGCCGTTCGCGCTGATCAGCGAGATCCGCACTTGGTTCGACGGGCCGCTGGCGCTGTCGGGAGCGATCGCGACCGGGGGCGCCGTGCTGGCGGCGCAGGCGATGGGGGCGGATTTCGGCTATATCGGCTCGGCCTTCATCGCGACCGAGGAGGCAAACGCGGCGCCGGGCTACAAGGCGATGCTGGTGGAGAGTGCGGCGGACGACATCGTCTACACCAACCTGATCACGGGCGTGCACGGCAACTATCTCAAGGGCAGCCTGGTCGCGGCCGGGCTCGACCCGGCGAACCTGCCGGTGTCGGACGTGTCGGCGATGAATTTCGGCTCCGACCGGCAGAAGCCGAAGGCGTGGAAGGATATCTGGGGTGCCGGCCAGGGGGTGGGCGCTCTGAAGGCGGTGGTGCCAGCGGCGGCGCTGGTGGCCCGGCTGGCCCGCGAGTATGACGCGGCGCGCGCCCGGCTCGGCCTGGCGGAGCTTGCGCGGGCGGCATGACCGACATCGTCATCACCCGCGCGCTGCTGGAGGCAGGCGGGATCGACGCCATGGTGGCCCGCTCCGGCTCCGGCATGCTGCTGCTGACAGAGGCGGAGCGCGCCCTATCGCTGCGGCAGACCTTGGCAGCGCGGCCGCCGGGCGAGGCAGTCTGGTTATTCGGCTACGGCTCGCTGATCTGGAACCCGGCGATCCACTTCGCCGAGCGCCGCACCGCCGCGATCACCGGTTGGCACCGCGCCTTCTGCCTGGCTACCCGCGCCGGCCGCGGTACGCCGGACAATCCGGGCTTGGTCCTGGGGCTGGACGCCGGCGGAGAATGCAGCGGCGTCGCGTTCCGGCTGGCGGAGGAGGGGCTGGAGACGGAGCTCGGGCTGCTTTGGCGGCGGGAGATGCTGGCCGGCAGCTACGTGCCGCGCTGGGTGGAGCTGCTGGACGAGGGAGGCACACGGTTCGGCTATGCAATTGCCTTCACCGTGAACACGGCCATCGAGCACTATGCCGGCGACCTCACTCAGGAAGCGGTGATCGACCGGCTAGCAACCGCCTCGGGCGAACTGGGCACCGCGGCCGATTACCTGTTCCGCACCTGCGCCGGGCTGCACGCGATGGGGATCCCGGACGCGGAACTGGACCAACTGGCGCAGACGGTGGCGGCGGCACAGACGAGGGTGGCGCGGGAGAAGCCCTGAGGCTTGGCGGTGGCTACTCCGCGGCCACCTTCAGGCTGGATGCCGCCAAGGCCTGGTCCAGGTCGGCCAGCAAGTCGTCCGGGTGCTCCAGCCCGATCGACAGCCGCACGTAGCCCGGCGACACGCCGCTCTTCATCTGGTCGGTGTCGTCTAGCTGGGAGTGCGTGGTGCTGGCGGGGTGGATGGCGAGCGAGCGAGCGTCGCCGATATTGGCCACATGATAGAACAGCTGCAGCGCGTCGATGAACCGGCGGCCGGCGGCGGCCCCGCCATGCAGCTCGAACCCCATCAGCCCGCTGGCACCGTGCGGCAGGTATTTCGCCGCGAGGTCCGCATCGCGGCCCGTCATGTGGGCAGGATGGATCACGCGCGCGACCTCGGGCCGCTTGGCCAGCCAGTTGGCGACGGTAAGCGTCGTCTCGCTATGGCGCTTCATGCGCAGCGGCAGCGTCTCCATGCCTTGTAGCACGAGCCAGGCGTTGAACGGGCTGATCGCCGGGCCTAGGTCCCGCAGCAGCGTCACCCGCGCCTTCAGGATGTATGCGATGGGCCCAAGAGGCTTGACGGCCTCGGTCCAGATCGCGCCGTGGTAGGAGGCATCCGGCGTGTTCAGCGCGGGCTGGCGGGCGGGGTGGGCGGCCCAATCGAAGTTGCCGCTATCCACGATCACGCCGGCGATGGCGGTGCCGTGGCCGCTCAGGTACTTGGTCGCAGAATACATCACCACCGCGGCGCCGTGGTCGAACGGGCGCACCAGCATTGGGGCGGCCGTGTTGTCCATGATCAGCGGGATGCCCAGCGGCCGGCCCAGCGCCGCCACCTCGGCGATCGGGAACACGCGCAGCTTCGGGTTGGGGAGCGTCTCGGCATACCAGGCGCGGGTGCAGTCGTCGGACGCGCGGGCGAAGGCCTGCGGGTCCACCGGGTCCACGAAGCGGACTTCGATGCCCATGTCCTTGAACGCGTTGGCGAACAGGTTCCAGGTGCCACCATACAGGTCGGTGGAGGTGACGATGTTGTCGCCCACGCGGGCCAGGTTCTGCACCGCCAGCGCGCTCGCCGCCTGGCCGGAGGCGACGGCCAGTGCCGCCACCCCGCCCTCCAAGGCCGCGACCCGCTTCTCCAGCGCGTCCGCCGTCGGGTTCATGATTCGGGTGTAGATGTTGCCGAGGGTCTTGAGCGCGAACAGGTCGGCCGCGTGCTCGGAGCTGTCGAACTGGAAGGCGGTAGTCTGGTAGATCGGTACGGCGACGGCGCCGGTGCTCTCGTCGCGCCGCCAGCCAGCGTGGACGGCCATGGTCTCTGGGTGCATCGGGACGTGCTCCGCTCGTGTTCTGGGCATCAACCTACGACGCGGCATGCGAGGGCGGCAAATAGCCCGCCTATAGCCGGCCCGGCAGCCGGACCACCCAGATCCGCATCCACCCCGGTGCGTGGTTGAGAATATCGGCAGACCCCTCCCACACCAGCTTGCAGGCGACGAACAGCACGATCACCAGTCCGAACCAGGCGATCCAACGGTAGCGCTCCAGCAGCCGGGCGATCAGCGTTGCCGCCACCGCCATCATCACCACCGACACAACCAATCCTGCAATCAGCACGCCGACATGGCCCCGCGCCGCACCGGCGACGGCCAGGACATTGTCCAGGCTCATGGACAGGTCGGCGAGCAGGATCTGCACCATGGCGGCGAGTAGCGACTTGGGCGGCGGCGCCTTGGCATCGTGGCGCCGGTGCGGCCGCAACTCGCGGTACATGCGCCAGCAGACCCACAGTAGCAGCAGCCCGCCCGCCAACAGGAGGCCGATCACCGCCAGCAGCTCGAGCGCCACGAGGGCCAGGCCGATCCGGATGAGGGCCGCACCCCCGATGCCGCCCAGAACCGCCGCACGCTTCTGCTTCGCCGCCAGCCCGGCCACCGCCATGCCGACCACGACGGCATTGTCCCCGGCGAGCACCAGGTCGATGAACAGCACCTGCGCCAACGCCAGCAATTGGGGTAGGATGTCGGCCTGAAGGAGTGCGTACATGGTCCCCCGTTACACCCGCCCCGAAATGGCTGCCATCTGGGCCCCCGAGAACCGCTACCGCCTGTGGTTCGCCATCGAGGCCGCCGCGGCGGCCGGGATGGAGGCCGTGGGCGACATCCCGCCCGGCACCGCCGCGGTGATCCGCGCCCGGGGTGAGCCGCTGCTGGCCGCCATGGGCCAGGCCGACCTGGACCGGATCGACGCTATCGAGGCGGAGACGCGCCACGACGTGATCGCTTTCCTCACCTGGCTCGCCGAGGGCGTTGGGCCGGAGAGCCGCTTCGTGCACCAGGGCATGACGAGCAGCGACGTGCTGGACACCTGCCTCTCGCTCCAGCTGACGCAGGCCGCGGACCTATTGCTGGCCGATCTGGACCTGGTGATGGCCGCGCTGAAGCGCCGCGCGTTCGAGCACCGGCACACGCTGACCATCGGCCGCAGCCACGGCATCCATGCGGAGCCCACCTCGTTCGGGCTGAAGCTGGCCGGGCACTATGCGGAGTTCGCGCGCAACCGGGTGCGGCTGGAGGCGGCGCGGGCGGAGGTCGCGGTATGCGCGATCAGCGGCGCCGTCGGCACCTACGCGCATCTCGACCCGAGCGTGGAGGCGCACGTGGCGCAGGCGCTCGGCCTGCAGGTGGAGCCGGTCTCTACCCAGGTGATCGCGCGCGACCGGCACGCCGCGTTCTTCTGCACGCTGGCGGTGATCGCGAGCGCGGTAGAGCGGCTGGCGACCGAGGTGCGGCACCTGCAGCGGAGCGAGGTGCGGGAAGCGGAGGAGTTCTTCCACGCCGGGCAGAAGGGCAGCAG
>CAXSEK010000114.1:0-8219 GCA_964235625.1 uncultured Acetobacteraceae bacterium | reverse complement strand
CTGTCGGTGGCGGTCGGCGTGCTCGGCTCGTTTATCGGCATCAAGCTGGCCGGCCCGGTGGTGGCCGGGCACGAGCCGTGCGGGCTTCAATAATGGACGGATCAGATGGAGATCTGGCTGTGGAAGATCGAGCAATATCTCATTGCGAACAGGTTGATGCAGCAGAAAGTTAGGTCCCATTATGAACTCCATTTATGGCAAGACCGATCGCGACGGATCCTTTCTCGCGGTATAGTCCACCAAACCCTGGTGAAATTATGACGGATACTTGGCACATGAATGACCTAGAGTTGGCTAACATATGCATGGATTTGGAGTCCAACGGTGCGGTAAAAGTCGCAACACGACCACAATTTGTAAACATCACGTTGAGGCATACCAGCGTATTATGTGAGGAAAATCCAATTAACGATCTAATACTAGCCTGTTATAAAAAAATCACGCACGTTGAGGTTGTATATCAGGCTTAATAGGTAGTTTCAATGAACGTTAACGCACAAATGCTCGCTGGTAAACGCTCGGGGGACTCACGATCAAAGGACGGTCAGCGAAATGCATTGATTAACCAAGGCCCATTCGGACAGAAGACGGCCGACGCGTGCCATGAAGACCCTATGCACCGCACACGCTTTGAGTGGGGTGCGCCGAGAGGGCTCACGCAAACAGCCTCGGGTGATCGCCCGTAACTGCATTGGACGCGGAGTTCTCGATGGAAGTGGTACGGCGTGCGTCTGGTCCACAATGGAAATCCAGTGAAATGTCGCATGTGACGTTGGTTGGCAGCAACCGCTGCCGCCTGCCTGGGACGATCACGCCCGGCACCTGGTCTAGCAGCAGTCCATGGCGGATACAGCTTGGCCGAGCGGGCATTCTCGCCATTGCAGATGTTGCCGCACTCGTTCTCTGCTTTAGCTTAGCCGTAACGTTGTCGTCCGCTGTCATAACGATGTTCCCAGTTTTAGCTGCCGTTGGCTTGGGTGTGCTTGGCTATTTCGCCTATCGCGGCCATTACCACCTTCGTAGCCCGTTTTGGACCGAGCTCAGGCACGTAGCCGGCGCTAGCTTCTGTGCGATGTTGTTCAGCACGAGCCTGGCGCTTGTCTCGCCGCAACATGACCTGGCCGTCATGGCAATCGCAGCTTGGATCGCATTCCTTGTTCTCGCGCTGCTCCTGCGCAAGGGTGCCCGGCAGATCCTCAATGCAGCTGGGCTGTGGCAAATCAGGACCGTCGTCGTGGGTACTGCTGGAGCGACCTCGATCACGGTTGATGCCCTGCAATCAGAACCATGGCTCGGCTACGAGATCGTGGGCGTCGTCACTCCGGAGGAGCTTCATCGGCTGGGTTCGGATGACCGTTGGCGGTCCTTGATGGATGCCTACAGCGCTAGTCTCACCATCCTGTCGTTGGATCGCGGGCAGCCCGTTGGCCGTGACCTCATGGGTTCGCTGGTGCGCGAACGGGTGCCATTCGCCATCGTGCCGCAGCCGGACGGCCTTCCTGTGCTCGGGTATGACCAGACGGACTTCTTCAGCCACGACACGGTGCTCGTCCGCTATCGCAACAATCTCGCCCAGCCGATGGCGCGCATGATGAAGGTTGCGTTCGACGTCTGTGCCGCGGCAGTTGGTCTCGTGCTGGCCGGGCCTGTGTTCCTGATCATCGCCCTGCTCGTGAAGTTGGACGGCGGCCCCGCGTTTTTTGGCCACACGCGCCTGGGTTCCGGCGCGAGGCCGTTCCGCTGCCTGAAGTTCAGGTCGATGGTGGTCGATAGCGACGCAGCGTTGGAGCGGCATCTTGCCGGGAACCCGGCAGCGGCCGAAGAGTGGGTGCAGACGCGCAAGCTGCGCAAGGATCCGCGGGTCACGCGCATCGGCCGGATCCTCCGCACCACCAGCCTCGACGAATTGCCCCAGTTGCTGAATGTACTGCGGCTCGAGATGAGCCTGGTCGGTCCCCGCCCAATCGTGCGCGCCGAGATGCACAATTACGGCGAGGACATCGCCTACTATTTCGAGGCCCGTCCCGGTCTTACCGGGCTTTGGCAGGTCAGCGGGCGTACCGAGACCACGTTCAAGCGCCGCGTCGAACTCGACTGCTGGTACGTCAAAAACTGGACGCTGTGGCACGATATCGCGATCCTGGCCAAAACAGTACCGGCCGTGCTGAAGCGCCGGGGCGCGGTGTAATGGGTTTCCTGAACCTGTTCCGGCCGCGGCCGCCGGTAGTCCTGCCGGCGCGCCTTCCCCATGCACAACGCGTGAGTGCCTCTCCGGCAGGCGGCGGGCTCGCAAACGGCGCAGCCAGCTCGGTCATTACGAGCGGGATTTTCACGCCAACGCAGCCCAAGACGGGCAGCCGTCAAATCACGGGCCGCCAGGCGGAGCTGAACCGGATCCTGCAATCGCTAACCGAGGACCGGGCGCACGTCGTGCTGTATTCGGAACGGGGCCGGGGCAAGACATCCCTGGCCAACATGGTCGTGGAGATGCTGAGACAGCGGAGCATCATCGTCACTCGCTACACCTGCGACGCAAGCAGCGACTTCGACAGGATCCTGCATGGCCTGGCCCGCGATCTGCCATCCTCACTCCTGGCCAACCCGCCGGTTCACGACCAGGTGGGATGCGACGCGATCTTCCCCGCGCGCGCCCTGACGCCGGGCGACGTGCCCGCCGTGCTGAGCCGGCTCACTTGCCAGAGCCTGGTCTGCGTGGTGGACGAATTCGACCGCCTGAAAGACGCCCCGACGCGGACGTTGCTCGCTGATGCGATCAAGCAGTTGTCGGACCGCGACGTGCGGCTGCAGTTCCTGATCGTTGGCGTGTCTGACAACCTCGACGAGATCCTCGGGCAGCACCCCTCCATCCAGCGCAGCGTGATGGGGGTACACCTCCCGCTATTCACGGACCGCGACATGGCCCAGCTGATCAGCAAGGCAAGTCAGGACAGCGGCTACAGCTTTCCACCCGACGTGGTTGCACGGATCACCGTGCTGTCACGCGGCATGCCCTATATGGCGCAACTGCTCGGCTTGCGGCTGACGCAAGCGGCGGCGGCGCGGAGCGCAACGCAGATCACCCACGAGGACGTCGCCGCCGCCACCACGCGGCTGATCGCTGACGCAAACCCCCGGACCACCGCCCTGTATGCCAAGCTGACTGACCGCGGGCGCGATGCCGACATGCTGAGCAGCCTGCGCCGCATCGCCAGCGCGCGGCAGGACGCGTGGGGCAGCATGGAGGTCGTGCCATTCGGGGATGGCCGGGTTTCCATTGGCGGCCGCCGTGTGCCGAGCGCCTGTTTGGACCGGTTGATGGAGGCCAATGTGCTGACGGCAGCAAGCGAAGACGACCATGTCGTGTTCGCCAACCGGGCATTGATGCACCACGTATTGTTACTGGCCGTGAACGACGGCAGCAGCATTGCCGAACCTGGCCATAACGGATCGGTGCCGCTGCGGTCGATTGCTTCCCAAGCATAAAGCTCGGCGTTCCAGGTTTCGGAATAATGAGTCCACCAGGAGAAACCAGCCTTGGATATCTCGATCGCCTCCGGCCCGGTATCCACCGCTGGCCAGGCCCGCACGATCAACCTGCCGCAGATTGTGCGCACGCTGCGGCGCCATTGGGCTTTGATCGCGGTCGCCACGGCCTTGGGCGTTGCGGGCAGCTTCCTCTACGCGCATGGTCTACCGCGCACCTACACCGCCTACACCTCCATCGCGCTGGATGGCGACCGGACCGCGATACCGCAGCTGCAGGGTGCCCTGCGCAGCGACGATTTGCCGGACCCCTTGCCGATCGTGCGCACCGAGGTGCAGGCGCTCTCGGCCCGTGAACTCCTGCAGACTGTGATCGACAAGCTGCATCTTGATCAGGATCCCGAGTTCAATCCGGACCTCCGGCAGCCGACTCTGATCGACCAGGTGAAGGAAAAGATCAAATCGTTCCTGCCGAGCGGCCCCGATGGTGCGGCGCCGCCGGGCCCGAGCGAAGCGGTGTTGAGCTCGGTCACGCACGCGCTGTCGATCTTCCAGGACAACCGTAGCCTGGTGATCTCCATGGCCTTCACCGCCGAGGATCCGCGGCTTGCCGCGTCGGCGGCCAATACCCTGGTGAACGAATACCTCAGCCAGCGGTCCGACCGCCGGGTAGACGCGAACCAGGGCGCCGACAAAGCGCTTCTGGCGCGCATCGCCCAGGTGAAGGGCGAGCTTGACGGTATCGAGAAGCAGATGAGCGACATGCGCAGCCGCAGCGACATCGTCGCATTGCGGGCTGGCAGCGTGGGCCAGCAGAAGGTCGAAGAACTCGCCACCGCCGCCGCCGCCGCCAGCGTCGAGCGGACGCAACTCGAGGCCAACTGGAACCACGCCACCGGGCTGGCCAAGCACGGCGCCTCCGATGCCCTGGCCGGCGTGCTCAACTCCCCGACCATCTCCCAGCTGCGGGACCAGGAGAGCCAAGCCAACGCCAAGGTCGCCGAACTCTCGTCGCGTTACGGCAGCGCGTATCCCGGCGTGCGCAGCGCGGTCGCCAACCTGGCCGCGATCCGCGGGCAGCTCGCGGGCGAGGTCTCCCGCATCATCGCCTCGCTTGGCTCGCAACTCAGCGCCGCACGCGACAAGGAGGCCGACCTTAACCAGCAGCTGGCGACCGCGGGCCGCGTCGGCGTGGCTGCGGAAAACGCGCGCGCGCAACTCGACCAACTTGGCAAGGAAGCCGAGACACGCCGCGCGCTGTATCAGACGCTCCTGCAGAGCGAGCAGCAGACGGTGTCGCAGCCGGCCAACTCGCAGCCGGCCGGCGTGCGGGTGTTGAGCGCCGCCGTGCCGCCCGGCTCCCCCTCCGGGCCGAACACCAAGCTGATGGTCGGCATGGGCGGGCTGGGCGGGCTGGTGCTCGGCTGTGCGTTCGCCATGCTGCGGCTGCGCGCGGTCGATGGATTCGACGGTGCGCCGGACGTAACCTGGGCCACCGGGCTCGGCGTGCTCGCGGTCCTGGACCGGCGCCTGCTGCGGCGCGGCATGGCGGCCCGAGTGCTGGCCAGCCCGGCCGGGCCCGAGATGCTGGCGCTGCGCAGCTTGCGCGAACGGGTTCGCTACGCGTCGCGCAAAGGAACGCCGCGCACGGTGCTGTTCCTGCCGACACGGCATCGTGCCGAGGCGAACGAACTCGCTTTCGCCTTCGCCCGGGCTGCAGCTGCCTCCGGCGAGCAGGTGCTGCTGGTTGAAACCGACCTGGAGGCGCCGTCCGCCGGCCATTTGCTCGACGTGCACTCCAACGGGCTGCACGACGTGCTGTTGGAGGGCATGGATTGGCGCAATGCCACCCTCGTGGACCCGGCCAGCCCCTTGGATGCCATCGTCGAGGAACGCCCGCTCCCGGGTGCCACGGCCTTGCTGTCCGGGGTGACCATGCAGAACATGTTGGTGGAGGCGCGGGCGGACTATCAGCTGGTGGTCCTGTGCGGTGCCCCGGCCAATTCGGTGGCGGCGACGGCGATGGCGGCCCGCGCTGACCTCACAGTGCTGGTACTCGACGGGAAACGTGGCGCGCCGGCCGTGCATGAGGCGCTGCAGCGCTTGGGCAGCGAACATAGCAGCGTGCTCGCCGCCGTGCTGGTGCGGTGAGCGCGATGGCAACGGCCTTGATCGTCGCTGGCGCCATGCTGCTCGTGCTGGCATTGCACCCGTTCACTACGTTCCCGCTGAGCCTGGCGTTGATCGCCCGGCGGCGGCCGCGCCCGGTCGCGGCAGGCCTGTTACCCGCATCGGCCGCGCTGTGCGTGTGCGCGTTCAACGAGGAGCGCGTGATCCGGGCCAAGGCGCTTGATATGCTGGCGCTGCAAGCCGCGTTCCCCGCGCTGGAGTTGCTGATCTACGTCGACGGCGGCACCGACCGGACGGGTGCGATCCTGGAGGAGTTCGCGGACCGCATCCGCGTCGTGCAGGCCCCGGGGCGGACCGGCAAGACTGCCGGGATGAACACGCTTATCGCGATGACGGCGGCGGACTGCGTCGCCTTCAGCGATGCCAACGTCACGTTCGGGCCGGGTGCGATGCCAGCCCTGCTAGCGCCCTTCGCCGACCCGGCGGTTGGCGTGGTGTGCGGCCATCTCCGCTATCGCCCCGTCGCGGGCAGTGCCACGGCCGCGACCGGATCGCTCTACTGGCGGTTGGAGGAGGCGATCAAGCGGCTGGAAAGCCGCACCGGCTCCGTGATGGGCGCGGACGGCTCCATCTTCGCGATGCGTCGCGCTTTGTGCCGGCCCGTGCCGACGCATCTGATTGACGACATGTATGTCTCGCTGTCCGCCCTGTGCGCGGGGGCGCGGATCGTGCGCGCTGACGATGCACTGGCCTACGAGGACCAGGTGTCCCGTCCGGAAGAGGAGTTCCGGCGCAAAATCCGCATAGCCTGTCAGGCTTTCAACGTGCACCGCGCGCTTTGGCCGCGCCTCAGCCGTCTGGGGGCGCTCGACCTCTACAAATACGTCTCGCACAAGCTGCTGCGCTGGTTCGTGGCGCCGCTGCTTGCGGCCGGGGGCGTCCTGCTCGCCGCCGGGCTCGTTTTGGCATCGGCCTGGTGGCTGTTCGGGCTTAGCTGCGCCGCCGCGCTGGCCGCGTTCGCCGTCCCACAGACCCGGTCCATGCTCTACGCCTTCGTGGGAACGGCGCTCGGCGTGCTCGGCTCCCTGCGCGGCCAACGGTTCCAGACCTGGGAGCCGCCCGCATCCACCCGCTTGGCGCTGGGCGCGGCTCCGTTGCCGGAGATGGTCCGCTGATGCGCATCGCCCTGATCGACCCGTCGCTGTTCACCCTGCCCTATGACCGGGCGCTCGCCGGAGGTCTTACTGCAGCCGGCCATACGGTCGTGCTACATGGCCGTAAACCCACCGCGGCGGACGGCCCGGCTAGCGGCGTGGCGCTGTCGCCCGATTTCTACCGGCTCGCGGGCAGCCGCGCCGTCCGTGCCCTGCCGGAGCGGCTACGCCTGGCCGCGAAGGGGCTCGACCATGCGTGGTCGATGACGGCCCTACTCGCCCGGCTACGGCGCGAGCGGCCGGACGCGATCCACTTCCAATGGTTGCCCTTGCCGCTGTTCGACGGCCTGTTGCTGGCCCGGTTCCGCGCGGTCGCCCCGCTCGTGCTGACGGTGCACGACACCGATCCGTTCAATGGTGACCCCTCGGCCGGGGTGCAGGCACGCGGCTTCCAGCGCTGCCTGGCCGCCTTTGACCGGCTGATCGTGCACACGGCGCAGGGCGAGGCCCGACTGCGCGGGTTGGGTGTGCCGCCTGGCCGCATCGCCGTGCGCGCACACGGCATGCTGTGCGACGTCGTCCCGGGCGAACCGGACCCGATGACGGCCGGCCCGTTGACCTTCCTGCTGTTCGGGAAGATCAAGCCCTACAAGGGTGCCGACGTCCTGATCGACGCCTTCGCGGCGCTGCCTCCAGCCTTGCAGGCCCAGGCCAGGGTTCGGATCGTGGGCAAGCCGTACATGGATCTCGGGCCGCTGCGCGCCGCTGCTACACCGCTGGGCGGCGCCGTCACGTTCGAGACCGGGTTCGTGGACGATGCGGACATCGCAGCCCTGTTTGGCCCGGGCACGGTGGCCGTTTTTCCTTACCGTGAGATCGAGGCGAGCGGCGTGATGTTCCTGGCCCTGGCACATGGCCGCGCGATCATCGCCTCCCGCCTCGGCAGCTTCGCCGAAACCATCCAGGACGGGCTGAGCGGACGCCTGGTGCCACCGGGCGACCCGGCGCTGCTCTCGGCGGCGATGGCCGAGATGATCACCGACCGGACCTTTGCCGCGTCCTGCGCCGCCGCAAGCCGCGACCAGGCTGCCGCGATCCCGCCCTGGGAGGAGATCGCGCGCCAGACGGCGGAGGTGTACGCCGCCTCCGCGCGGCACCGCTCCACACGCCTGGTGCACGCTGCCACGGCGCCGGTTCGGGGCTGACGCCAGTGTCTGCGGCAACCACGGCCAGCTTGCCGCGCCAGGTTGTGGCGGAACGGGCGGCGCAGACGGCGGGATGGTTCGTGCCGGGCATCCTTGCCGCCTGCTTGTTCCTGCAGCGCTTCGGCGTGCCGTTCGGCAATCTTTCGATCAACATCGTGGGCCCGATCGGGCTCGTTCTGGCCGTGGCGGGGTTGGCGACCGGACGGGTGGCCCTCCACCGCGGGCGGCTATGCGTGTTCGCCGGGCT
>CAXSEK010000113.1:0-8221 GCA_964235625.1 uncultured Acetobacteraceae bacterium | reverse complement strand
TGTTCTTCACGCCATCAGCTCCGCCCGTAGCGCCGTCAGCCGCTCCGCCGCGGCCACGGTGTCGAACGACGCGGCACGGGAATGGGCACAAGCCGCAAGCGCGGCGCGGCGGCCGGCATCCCCGGCCAAAGCCAGGATCGCGGCCGCAGTCGCACCCGGGGCCTCCGGGTTCGCATACAGCGCGCCATCCCCGGCCACATCCGGCAAAGCCCCGCTGCGGGAGCAAACCAGTGCGGCGCCGTGCGCCATCGCCTCCAGCGCGGACAGGCCGAACGGCTCGGGCCAGCGGCTCGGCACCACGGCAATGGCGGCGCGGCCCATGCGCTCCATCGTGTCGGCGTGGGGCAGGTAGCCGTGGAGCCGCACCCCGGCCCGCGCTGCACGCTCGTGCAGCTGCTCGGTGAACGGGGTGGGGCGGCTGTGGGCGGTGAAACGGTCGTCGCCGACCATCTCCGCCCGCCAGCCCGGCAGGCGCGGCAGCACGCTGGCGCAGGCATCGACGAACACATCGGCACCCTTGTCCGCCACCAGACGCCCGACGAACAGGATCAACCGCTCCCGCACTTTTCTGACGCTACGAGGCACGTCGATGCAGTTGGGCAGCACCGTCACCCCGTCCTCAGCCACGCCCTCAAGGAAACGGCCGCGCAAATGGTCGGACACGGTGACAACCCGTGCCATACGCCGCAGCAGCGCGGCGCGCTCCGCGGCGGTGGCGGCGCCGCGCATGCCCTGTGGGTCGTTGTGCAGGAACAGGACGATGCGCGGGAGATGGCGGGCCAGATAGAGCGCGATCTCCGGCCGGTTGTGCACCTCCACCAGGTCCGGGCTTAGGGCGCGCAGGGCGGCGGCCACCCCGCGGGCGTAACGCATCGTGCCGGTGAAGCCGAGGCCGGGCCGGACAGTATGGAACGCCACGTCCGCGAACGGCTCAGTGACCCGGCGGCCCACCACCTCGCCGCCGGCAACTCGTGCGAGCCGGTGGACGAGCAGGCCGATGGCCCCGACGGCGCTGGACGAAAACCCTTCGCGTGGCGGCAGGACGGTCGCAACCCTCAGGTGAACAGCAACGCCGCCCCGCCAGCGTCCTCCGGCAGCACCATCACGCCGTCCGCCACCCCCCGGTGCGCGAGCCCGGCGAGGATCGGGCGCAGCGCTGCGCAACGGTCCGCGGTGGCCAACACCATGCCGACGATCGAGGGCAGCGCGGGCGGCGTGACGCTGGGGAACACCGCAGCCACCCCCGTCTCCGGCAAGATTCGCACCCGGCCACGCTCCATCACCAGCGCGAAGCCGCCCGCCGGGTCCGGCACCACCGGCACGCCAGCGAGGCGGGAGAAGCGGGCGGCGGTCTCGGCCGGGTCGGGGACGGCCAGCACCACCGCCTCCAGCGACACGGCGCCATTGGCGTGCGAGGTGAAGCGGGGCTGCCAGATCGCTTCCCGCGTGAGATGTTTGATGAGCTGGATCGTGCTCTCCGGTGCGTCCGGCAGCGGAATGCGCTCGAAGCGGGCGACCGGGCTGTGCGGGTCCGCCTCGTCCACCGGGCGCTCCAGCGGGGTGATGGCGGGGATGGCCAACCCGGCCTGGTTCAGGCGGGCGAGCGTCGCCGCGGAATCGTGGATGCCGAGGGCGATGATGTGCAGCCCGGTATAGCGCCCCAACTGGCCGTGAAGATTGTCCGAGATCGACGGGTCCACCGGCGCGATCAGCTCCAGGTAGCCGCTCTGCAGCATGATGCAGCGATTATGCGTCGCCTTGCCGCGGTGCCGGGCCATGGGGGTGAGCGTGAAACCGAGCCGTTCATAGGCGGCGGCCAGGCTCGCCAGATCCACCGCGCCGACGCCGACATGGTCCAGTTCGAACGCGATGCTCATGGCACATCCTCGTAATGCGCCAGCCGCCATTCGAGGGGCTCGCGCTCCGCGTCGTCATACCACTGCGCCACCAGCGGATGCTCCCGCACGGCGTGGCAGTAGGCCCGGGTGTCGGCGGCGAGTTCGGGCAGGTAGGAGAGGAAGCGGGCGACCACGGGGGCATACATCGCATCCGCCGCGCCGAACTCGTCGGTGTAAAGAAAGCGCGTGCCGTGCCGTGCCGCGCGCCAGACCGCCTCGACCCGGGCGATGTCCGCCATCACGTCCGCGCCGACTTGGGTGCGGCGCTTCCGGCCCAGGTTCATCGGCATGGCGCGGCGCAGGGCGCCGAACCCGGCGTGCATCTCGGCCGAGACGGAACGGGCGGCGGCGCGCGCCACCCGGCCCACCGGCCACAGGCCGGGCGTCAGCTCGGCGCAGTATTCCGCGATGGCCAGGCTCTCCCACACATGGGCGCCCTGGTGCTCCAGATACGGCACCAGCCCGGCCGGGGTGGCGTTGCGGATCGCCTGGGTGCCGCCGGCATGCATGCCCACCAGGGGGATGACGTGCTCCTCCACTTCCAGCCCGCCCAACTGCACCAGCAGCCAACCGCGCAGAGACCAGGACGAATAGCGCCGCGTTCCGATGACGAGAGTGCCGTCGGCCATGCCAACTCCATTGAGCAACAGGCTGAACAATGCCACGCTCCTGCCGCATAGCAAACCGGGACGCCACGCGATGAACGAGATCAGCCGCCCGAACAACCTCGACGCGTTCTGGATGCCCTACAGCGCCAACCGCTCGTTCAAGACCAACCCGCGTTTGCTCGCCCGGGCGGAGGGCGTGTTCTACTACACCAATGACAACCGCGAGATCCTGGACGGCACCGCCGGGCTGTGGTGCTGCAACGCCGGGCACGGGCGGCGGGAGATCGTGGAGGCGATCCAGCGCCAGGCGGCGGTGATGGATTTCGCGCCGACTTTCCAGATGGGCCACCCGATCGCCTTCCAGGCCGCGGCAAGGCTCGCGGAGATCACGCCCGAGGGCATGGACAAGGTCTTCTTTACCAACTCCGGCTCCGAAAGTGCGGACACGGCGCTGAAGATCGCGCTGGCCTACCACCGGGCCCGGGGCGATGCGGCGCGGGTGCGGTTGATCGGGCGGGAGCGCGGCTACCACGGCGTGGGGTTCGGCGGCATGTCCGTCGGCGGCATCGGCACCAACCGCAAGCAGTTCGGCGCCATGCTGCCGTATGTGGACCACCTGCCGCACACGCTGGACATGGGGCGCAACGCCTTCAGCCAGGGTCTGCCGGAGCATGGAGCGGAGCGGGCAGACGTGCTGGAGAACCTGGTGGCGCTGCACGGCGCCGAGACGATCGCGGCGGTGATGGTGGAGCCGGTCGCCGGGTCGACCGGGGTGCTGCCGCCGCCCGCCGGCTACCTGCAGCGGCTGCGCGACATCTGCACCAAGCACGGCATCCTGCTGATCTATGACGAGGTGATCACGGGCTTCGGCCGGCTGGGCGCCAATTTCGGGTCCGAGCGGCTGGGCGTGGTGCCGGACATCATGACCATGGCCAAGGGCCTGACCAACGCCGCGGTGCCGATGGGGGCGGTGGCGGTCCGTAACGGCATCTACGACGCGATCGTGCACGGCGCGCCGGAGGGGATCGAGCTGTTCCACGGCTACACCTATTCCGGCCACCCGCTGGCCTCGGCCGCGGCCATCGCCTCTATGGACCTGCACCGCGCGGAGGACCTGCCGGGCCGCGCGCTGGCGCTGGAGCCGTATTGGCAGCGCGCGGTGCACTCGCTGCGCGGGCTGCCGAACGTAATCGACATCCGCGACAGCGGCCTGATAGCGGGCATCGAACTGGCGCCGCGGCCAGGAAAGCCCACGAACCGGGCGGTAAGCGTGTTCGGGCGGTGCTTCGACGCGGGGCTGCTGGTACGGACCACCGGGGATATCGTGGCGCTCTCACCGCCGCTGGTGATCGAGGAGGCGCATGTGGACCGCATCGTCGAGACCCTGTCGGACGCGATCCGGGCGGAGGCCGCCTAGCGTTGACCCCGGTCAGTGATTGTACACGTAGTCCATGCTGATCCGCGTCTCGCAGGTCGGGGACTTCACGACGGCACTCAGGTGGTCGCCCTTGATGAGGCCGGTCATGTGCGTGTCGCCGGACGTGGCGTCGATCATCCCGTCATAGCCGACGGGCGAGGTGAAATAAGTGATCGGGCTGTAGGCGTACCAGAGCACGCCGTCCCCCACCATGATGACCTTCTCGCCGCGTTCCACCGGGCAGCCAGGGCCGTTCGCGGTGACCGGGCGGATGTAGCCCTGGTAGCTGCCGTTGTAGACGCGCGTCTCGCCGGCGGAGAGCGGCACCGTGACGCCGACGGCATCGAACACGGTCTGGCACCCGCAAAGCGGCAGGGCGGCAAGGGCGAACACGGCGAGTCGCAACGGCATGGGCACGGGGGTGCAACTCCTGCAAACACGGGCGGCTGGCTGAACGCTAGCGGATCCCGCCGCCACATGCCATGCATGACACAGACGTAAGAAGCACGGTGCTTTACGAAACCGGTGCCGGCGGGCCACTATGCGGCACCGCGTGGCTGCCCATATCGAAGACCGTTCGCGTAGAGCGAGGAATCTATCATGTTGATACGTCGGCGCCACGGATGGGAGTTGCCTGAAGGGCTTGTGACACCGGAGCATCTGGTGACTGGGCGGCGTGCGGCCATAGCCGGGGCGGCAGGGTTCCTGATCGGCGGGGCATTGCCGGCCCGCGCCGCCGCCAGCCCGAAATATTCGCCGGGCCGCGCGGTCACGGCCGAAACCGATTCTACGACCTACAACAACTACTACGAGTTCGGCGACGACAAGTCGATCTTCCGGGCGGCGCAGAGGTTGCCGGTCTCCCCCTGGCAGATTGAGTTTGCCGGGATGGTCGGCAAGCCGCGCACGATGGACGTGGCAGACTTGCTCAAGCAAGTGCAGGTCGAGGATCGCGTCTACCGCCACCGCTGCGTCGAGACCTGGGCGATGACGGTGCCGTGGACCGGTTTCCCAGTCAGCCAGTTGCTGAAGGTCGCGGAGCCGACCGCCTCGGCGAAATACATGGTGGTCGAGACGGCCGTGTTGCCGAAAGTAATGCCAGGCGTGCGCACGAGCTACTACACTTGGCCCTATGTCGAGGGCATCACCATGCAGGAGGCGAACAACGACCTCGCGTTCATGGTCACCGGGATGTATGGCCATGACCTGCCGAAGCAGGACGGGGCGCCGATCCGGATGCATATCCCTTGGAAGTACGGCTTCAAGTCGGGCAAGTCGATCGTGAAATTCACTTTCACCGACCAGCAACCGGAAACGTTCTGGCACGCGCTTCAGCCGTCCGAATACGGGTTCTGGGCCAACGTGAACCCGGACGTGCCGCATCCGCGTTGGAGCCAGGCAACCGAGCGGCTGCTTGGCTCGGGCGAGCGGGTGCCGACGCAGATCTGGAACGGCTATGGCGAATGGGTGGCCGGGATGTATGCGGACAAGACGTCGGATCGGCTGTTCGCATGATGCTCGCCAAGGTGTTCGCCGTAGTCGCGGCCGCGATGCTGGTCGGTGCCATCGCTGCAGGAACGCTCGGACCGCAGGACATGTCCTTGGGAGAGGCGTTGGCTTCGCTCGACCATCTGAAGGTCACGGCGCTGGAAGCCTGGATTCGGGGTCACGTGTCGGGCTGGTTGTGGGACCACCCGGTGCGGGCGTTGATGGAGCGGCCAGTATGGCTGGTCCCAGCCGCCGCTGGGCTGCTGTTCGCAGGGGGCGCGATGACTGCGGCGAGCACGCAAAAGGCGCCGACATCGCGGCGGCGGCGTAGTTAGGCGCACACCCAGGCGGAACCACGCGCCCGCGCCGTCATTGCGAGCCACCCTTCGTGGCGAAGCAAGCTAGTAAGCCGGTGTGCTGTTTGTCGCGTGGCCCTGGATTGTTTCGGTCAGGCAGCCTCGCAATGGCGGTGGTTTTTAGGCGGCCCGGCCAACGCTGGGACGAGTTACAGCCCGAGCAGCATTCGGGCTGCGTCTATGACGCGGTAGGCTTCGCTCCATAGACCCATCCCTAATAGGTCGTCGAACGCAAAGAATGCGGCCTCGCTGACGTCGCTGCCCGCAACCGGCTCGCCCCCTTGCCATGCCGTCGCGAAGTCCAGGATCGTGTAGTGATATTGGACGCGGCCGGTGGCGTCCGGGTGGATGCTGTCCACGTTGGCCACCAGCGTGAGCGCCCCGGCAGCCAATCCCGTCTCCTCCAGCAACTCGCGCCGGGCTGCCGCTTCGGCGGTTTCGCCCAACTCCTGCGCTCCGCCCGGGATGCTCCATTGCCCCAGGGCTGGCGCGCGGGCGCGGCGGACCAGCAACACGCCGCCGGGCCGAAGCATGACCGTGCCGATGCCGACCATCGGGCGCTCGGGATACTGCCGGCTCACGAGGCAGCTGCCAGGGGACTGTCTGGCGGCAGGGCGAAGGCGAAGGGGGCAAGCGAGGTGGCCCAGGGTGAGGTGCCCGATACCGAGAGCCACGGCTGACCCGCCTCCATACCCACCGTCAGCACCGCCATCCCGTCGGTCAGTGCCAACTGGATCGTCCGTACTGGCGTGGGATGGATCTGGGGCCGGGGGCGCACGTCGCTGAAGGGCAGGGCGGCCACCATCGTCTCCACGGCGGCACCGCCCAAGCCGCCATCCCCCAACACCGCGCGGACCCGGGCGGGGTCAAGTGGGGGCAGAGTGTGCTGGCCCCAGCTGTCCATGTCCGGAGGATCCGCCAACTGTGCGTCTGCCAGCGAGCCCGCCGTATCGGCTGGCCGACGCACCGCCTTGTTCGGGCCGGTGATCACCGTGCACAGCACCGCGCCGGATGCCGCGAGCAAGCGCACGAAGGTGCCATCAGCCGGACCCGGCTGGAACGGGTCAGCCAAGCCGAGCGCATCGAGCGTGCCCGGCGCCGGCTTCGTGATCCGCAGGCTCAGCAGCCCCTGGATCAGCGCGTTGGCCCGGCCTGGTTGGGCGGGGTAGCCGCCTTGCCGGGCCAGGCCCCACACCATGCCCCGGCGTTCGAGCCACAGGGTCTGCCCGGCATGGGTCAGCTCGATCCGGTCGGCGGTGGCGAGGCGGGGCGCCAAGGCAGGGCAGGCGAGCGGCGGCAACTCGGGCGGACCCGGCCCGCGCTCCAGCGAGGCGGCGGCAAGCATGCAACTCACGCCGAGGCCGCCGGCCGCCATCAGGAGGAAGTGCCGCGTCATCACGCCACCGCATAGCGCGCCCGCCGACGATCCGCCATGCACTGTCTCCGGGTTTCCGCCCGGCCAGGATCGCGCGATACCATGCCATGCCCGTGCGTGAAATTCTGACCGATGCGTTCAACGCCCAGAACCGGCGTCTGATCCGCAAGCGGGCGCGGTCCCGCTACAACGCCCGCGTGCGTTCTCGGGAGCGTCTGTCCCACGTCTCGGTCCGGTTCACGGCGCTGGTGGTGGCCAGTGCCATGTTCATGGAGCAACTGGACGGCACGGTGCTCGCCACGGCGCTGCCCACCATGGCGCGCAGCTTCCACGTTGACCCGCTGCAGATGAACGTGGCGCTCACCGCCTACCTGCTGAGCCTGGCGGTGTTCATCCCGGCCAGCGGCAAGGTGGCGGACCGGTTCGGCACCCGCACCGTGTTCCGTGCCGCCATCGCGCTGTTCACCCTCGGCTCCATCCTGTGCGGCCTGTCGGACAGCCTGACGGAACTGGTCGGCGCCCGCGTGCTACAGGGCATCGGCGGCGCGATGATGGTGCCGGTGGGGCGGCTGGTGATCCTGCGCTCAGTGGAGCGGAGCGAGCTGGTGTCGGCGATGACTTGGCTGATGGTGCCGGCGATGATCGGGCCCATCCTGGGGCCGCCCGTCGGCGGCTTCATCGTCAGCGCGTTGAACTGGCGATGGATCTTCTACATCAACGTCCCGATCGGGGCACTCGGGATGGTGCTGGCGACGCTGTATATCCGCGACATCAAGGAGGAAGGCCGGGTCGATTTCGACGGCTGGGGCCTGCTGCTGTCGGGTATCTCGCTATCCTGCCTGATGTTCGGACTGGAACTCGCGAGCCGCGGGGCGGTGTCCTTGCCGGTCACGGCGGCGATCGTGGCGGCGGGGCTGGTGGCGGGTTGGCTGTACCTGCGGCATAGCCGCCGCCATCTGCAGCCGGTGCTTGATTTCTCGCTAATGCGGGTGCCGACCTTCGGCCTGTCGGTGATCGGCGGCGGGCTGACGCGCATCTCCGCCGGGTCGGTGCCGTTCCTGCTGCCGATGATGCTGCAG
>CAXSEK010000112.1:0-8233 GCA_964235625.1 uncultured Acetobacteraceae bacterium | reverse complement strand
AAGCGGTTCGGCCCGAACATCGGGTTCATCATCGTCAGCTCCTGGGTTCGACCCTTTAAGTCTAAACGATTGACGGGTCAAAGACCGCCCGGCAGGATCGCCGCTCAGGGAAGGGGCGACAATGCGGGGGCGCAAGGCGCTGGTCACGGGCGGGGCCAAGGGGATCGGCCATGCCGTTGCCAGCAGGCTGGCGGCCGAGGGTGTCGAGGTGGCGGTACTGGGGCGGGACGAGGCAGCCCTGGCCAAGTCTGGCTTTCCTTATGCTGTGGCCGACGTCACCGACAGCGCAGCACTCGGCGTCGCCATCGACCGGCTCGGGCGCTTCGACATCCTCGTGAACAACGCAGGCGGGGCCTATTCCGCCCCGTTCGCCCGCCACAGCCGCGCCGACTGGGATGCGATGCTTAGTCTGAACCTGACCGGCTGCTTCACCACCATCCAGTATGTGTCGCCGGGAATGATACAGCGCGGCTGGGGACGCATCGTATCGATCGCAAGCACGGCCGGTTTGAAAGGCTACGCCTATACCACCGCATATTGCGCCGCGAAGCACGGACTGATCGGGTTGACGCGCGCACTCGCCGCCGAGTTGGCCCGCACGGGTGTGACGGTGAATGCAGTATGCCCTGGCTTCACGGAGACGGCGTTGGTCAGCCGGGCAGTGGATACGATCGTGGCCAAGACCGGAAAGTCAGCCGGTGATGCCCGCGGAGCTTTGGAACGGATCAATCCGCAAGGCCGCCTGGTGCAGCCGGAGGAAGTTGCTAGCGCAGTGGCCTATCTGTGCAGGGATGATGCTGGATCCATGACGGGGCAGGCGATCGCCGTGGCCGGGGGAGAAGTGATGTGAACCCACAATACTTCGGATGGCAGGCCGAGGACGGGGTTGCAACGCTCACACTGAACCGGCCCGAGAAGAAGAACCCGCTGACGTTCGCCAGCTATGCCGAACTGCGCGATACGTTCCGCACGCTGCAGTATGACAGTGCGGTCAAGGCGGTCGTCATCACCGGTGCAGGCGGGAATTTCTGTTCCGGCGGCGACGTGTTCGAGATCATCGAGCCGCTGACGAAGTTTGCCATGCCAGAACTGCTCGCCTTCACCCGTATGACGGGCGATCTGGTGAAAGCGATGCGCGCCTGCCCGCAGCCGATCGTGGCGGCGGTGGAAGGAGTATGCGCCGGGGCAGGGGCGATCCTGGCGATGGCGGCCGACCTGCGCTACGCGACTGCCGCGAGCCGCACTGCCTTCCTGTTTACCCGCGTGGGTTTGGCCGGTTGCGACATGGGTGCCTGCGCTATCCTGCCCCGCTTGATCGGGCAGGGCCGAGCCAGCGAACTACTGTTCACCGGGCGCGCCATGACTGGCGAGGAAGGTGCTGACTGGGGGTTTTACAATGCGTTGCAGGAACCCGGTGCCGTGCTCGGCCACGCCCAGGGTGTCGCCGCCAGGCTCGCCGCCGGGCCGACCTTCGCGCACGGCATCACCAAGACCATGCTGCACCGCGAGTGGTCGATGGACATCGATACTGCGATCGAGGCAGAAGCGCAGGCTCAGGCGATCTGCATGGCGACCAAGGACTTTTCCCGAGCTTTCGAGGCCTTCGCCGCCAAACGGCAGCCGGAATTCCGCGGTGACTGACCGCTCCTTTCTGCAATGGCCCTTCCTGTCCGATGCGCAACGCGCCTTGGCCGAGGAGGTGGACGCCTGGGCTGGCCCGGCGCTCGCCCAGCCGCACGGGAACAGCGCCGACATCGATGCCACCTGCCGAGACTTGGCGCGGCGTATGGGGGCGGCCGAGCTGTTCCGCCATGCGGTGCCGGACGATGGACATCTCGAGGTTCGCTCGTTGTGCCTGATGCGGGAGACACTGGCCCGGCACGATGCCTTGGCGGACTTCGTGTATGCCATGCAAGGCCTGGGCACCGGTCCTATCACGCTGTTCGGAACCGCCGAGCAGAAAGCGCGGTTTCTGCCGCCAGTGCGGTCCGGGGATGCGTTGGCGGCCTTCGCGCTGTCCGAACCCGATGCAGGGTCGGACGTCGCGGCGATCGGCACGGCGGCGACACCGGTTGCGGGCGGATGGCGGCTGGACGGGACCAAGACCTGGATCAGCAACGGCGGCATCGCGGCTCACTACGTCGTGTTCGCCCGCACCGGGGAGGCTCCTGGTACGCGGGGCCTCTCCGCCTTCGTGGTGCCGGCCGCGACACCCGGCCTGACCATCACGGAGCGGATCGAGGTCATCGCGCCGCATCCGCTGGCGACGGTGTGCTTCGAACAGTGCGTGGTGGGAGCCGACGCGCTGATTGGCCGTGCTGGGGAAGGCTTCAAGGTCGCCATGACGACACTGGACGTGTTCCGCCCGACCGTCGGCGCCGCGGCACTCGGCATGGCACGGCGGGCGATGGACGAGGCAGTGCACCGTGCCCGCACGCGTACGATCGGCACGGGCAAGCTGGCAGACCTCGCTGTGACACAATCCGCGATTGGCGAGATGGCCACCGAGATCGACGCCGCAGCCCTGCTGGTCTACCGCGCGGCCTGGGCGCGGGACGTCGCGGGCGGTCGGATCACGCGGGAGGCAGCGATGGCCAAGATGTTCGCGACCGAGGCGGCGCAGCGCGTGATCGACGCCGCGGTGCAGATCATGGGTGGGCTGGGCGTCAAACGCGGTAACATCGTGGAGGCGCTATATCGCGACGTGCGGGCGTTGCGGATCTACGAAGGGGCCACCGAGGTGCAGAAGATGATCATCGCACGCCAGGTGCTTGCCGCGTGAGGGTGCTGCAGCCGCCGGGCTGGCCTGCGCCCTCCGGCTACGCCAACGGTATCGCGGCGCACGGCGAGACGGTATTCGTCGGCGGCCAGGTCGGCTGGAACACCCGGGGCGTGTTTGCCGAAGGATTGGCTGCGCAGGTCGGGCAGGCGCTGCAGAACATCGCGGAGGTACTGGCGGTTGCTGGGGCGACACCGGCGGACATCGTGCGGATGACATGGTATTTGACCGATCTGGACGACTATCACGCCAGCTTGCCGGGAATAGGTCGGGCTTACCGCTCGGTCATGGGCCGGCATTACCCGGCCATGACGGCCGTCGGCGTGACGCGCCTGGTCGAAAAGGACGCATTGGTGGAGATCGAGGCGACAGCTATGCTGCGTGGGTCAGCTGCGGCCAGCTAACCCCATGTCTGCCGAACAAGAATGACCCGGCTCAAGCTCCAGCCTGGGCAGCGCTTCGGTCAGACCGTCAAATGCTCCTGCAACCGGGGCATAAGTTCCACGAGGTTGCACGGCCTGTGCCGGCTGTCGAGTTGCCAGACAAGGATGTCGTCCCACCCATCTTTCACCGCGCCGGCGCTGCCAGGTAGTGCGAACAGGTAGGTGCCTTGCGCCACACCCCCGATGGCCCGCGATTGGATTGTCGATGTGCCGATCTTGCCGAAGCTGATCATCCGAAACAACTCGCCGAAACCCTCGATCCGTTTCTCGAGCACCCGGTCGAATGCCTCCGGCGTGACATCCCGGCCAGTGATACCAGTGCCCCCGGTTGTGATCACGACATCGATCAGCGGGTCGGCGATCCAACAGCGTAACCGGCGCTCGATCGCGTCCGCTTCGTCGCGCTCCAGCGCCCGGTCTGCCAAAAGGTGCCCGGCCGCCTCGACCCGGCCAGCCAGGATGTCGCCCGAAGCATCGTTAACAGCCGTCCGCGTGTCCGAGACGGTCAGCACGGCGATCGATACAGGCATAAAGGTACGGGTCGGGTCGATTGGCACGAAGCGCTCCTTTAATGCAGCCGCAACACCACGTCCCGCTTCGGCGGCTGAGCCACGAATGTCGGCCACTCGCCAGCAGCGAGAGCGTCCAGGCTCGGAGACGGCAGATGAAGGCGGGCCGCATAGATCCAGGAATAGGCGAGCGCACGGGGGACAAACCCACGCGTCTCGTCGTTTGGGATGCTCTCGATGAACAGCAAGGGGTCCGTCGCGCCCGGCATCGCCGCTTGCATCCGGGTGAAGCTCGTCGGTCCGGCATTGTAGCTGCCGAGCAGGCGGATCAGGTCGCCGTTCACCCCGTCCATCGTGGCCAAATACATCACGTAGCTCTGCCCGATAGCCAGGTTGGTCGCCGGGTCATGCAGGCGATGCACATAGCGGCCAATCTGCGCGCCGCCGTCGCCACTCATGTAGCTGGCCGTCTCGGGCATAACCTGCATCAGCCCGCGCGCGCCGACGCTGGACACGGCATCCGGGTCGAAATTCGACTCCAACCGGGTCAAGGCATAGACGAGCGCTGGATCCATCTTGAATCCTCCGGCCGGACGCAGCGCCGGGATCGGAAACCGTGCCTGGTCGTGCGGACGGCCCTCGGCCGTTTCGATCAAGCCAGCGAGTTGGGCGGCAAGGTCGGTGAGCCCGGCCGCTTCCGCAACGCGCATCACGGCGCCACCGAGCCCAGGGTCGCTCGACACCTCCATCCACAAACAGCGTAGTTCGGCTTCGGCCCGTCCGGTCTGACCGACCTGCAACAAGGCAAATGCGCGCAGTCCGTGCGGGTTGGCCATCAGCGCCTCCCCGTCTGCGGCACCGAGCGTATCCCGCGCCGTATCCGGGCTTGGCCCAAGCCCCAGGCTACGCCTGGCGAGCAGGCCGTAGAAGGTGTGCCGGGTCTCTGCAGCGCGCCGCATCCACGGTGCGAAGTTCGCATAATCTCGGTTGCGGAGGTGCGCACGGGCAGCCCAAAAAGCAGCGGCAGCCTGTAGACTCGGCGAGGCATACTCGGCCTTGTTCGCCGCCTCGAACAGCCATTGCGCTTCAACCGGCCGTTCCAGTCGCCATGCCGCAAGCCCACCGATATAGCCGGCGAGCCCGATCCGTCCTCCGGACTGCCGCAGTGCACCTTCCGCAAGGTGAAGCGATAGCTCGTCACGGCCCTGGCTGAACAGCATCTGGGCGATCTCGGCGCGGAGCTGGCCGCCATAGAGCCCGTCCAGACCCTTGGTCTTCATCAGCAGGTGGAGCGCGCTGTCTGCGTTTCCCGCATGAACCCGCTCGTGGACCGTCCGGTCAAGCAGGGGGTTTCGCGACAAGCGGGCCGTTGCTGGGCTATTTTCCTCCGGCTCTGGAGCGGCAGGTACTTGAGCTGGCAAACTGGAGATCGACGGCGCAGGAGGGGGGACAATCCCGGCCGCCAGCCGGGAGAGCAAGAGGGCATGAACGGCCGACGCATCCGGATGATCGGGATAGCGGGCCAGCCATGTCGCCAAGTCAGCGGAGTTGGGCTGGGTGAACCGGCCGAGGTAGCGTTGAGCCAATAGGTGGCCAGTCAGGAGCACATTCGAGACTCCTGCGATCTCGGCTGACGCAGCAGAAATGTTCCCAGCTGACTGCAGGCTGAACGCCCGGCGAATCCGAACCGCGTCGCTCGGCGCCAAAGGCTGCGGCAACCCGGCGCCATCCAACCCGCCACCGGCTACGCCGGCCTGCACCCTCGGGTTAGCGAACGCCGTATCCTCCGCCATCGGCGCCGCGCGTACGGATCCTACGGCCGGAAGTGACCCGGCGAGGATCGCGGCCCCGGCGATGAAAGCCCGGGCGGCGGGAAGGCGGGAGAGCGTCTGGCCGACTCCTCGCATAGCGGGGCGCCGCTACACTGAAGATTGGGCTAGGGCAATCCCGAACCTGGAGCGCGCCAGAGGCGGAAACGGCCGAATGGCCACAACACCGCCATTTCACGTCGCAGTCAACTAACCGTGATCAACACCCAGGACACGGCGGAACCGGAGGAGGTTGGCCCAAGCCTCCCGCTTTGCCGCCGGCGTGGACTGAATATGCAGAATCGACGGGAATACCAGTGTCTGCACTGCCGGCCGTTGGTCGGAGAGGGGCATTTCCAGCCATACCGCACGGGCACGGCGCCCGTCTCCGGGCAGCAATGTCCGGGCCGCGAGGTTTCCAAACAGCAGGACCCGTCGGGGCGCGAGCAGCTCGAGATGACGGAGCAGGAAGGGCAGGCAGAGTTGGATCTCACCCTCGGTCGGCTTGCGGTCACCCGGCGGTCGCCACGGCAGGAGGCTCGCGGCATAGAACGCCGACCGCTCCAGCCCGATCGAGGCCAGCATCTTGTCCAGGAACAGGGCAGCGGCCCCGGCAAACGGGACGCCCGCGCGATCTTCGGCCGGGCCGGGCACATCGGCCAGCAGCACCAGACCGGTTGACGGATCACCTTCGCCGAAAACCAGGTTCGTCGCGGTGGCGCGAAGGGCGCAGCCGTCGAAGCCGGCCAGCGCATCGCGCAACTGATCCAAAGTTTGCGCCGCGGCCGCGAGTGACTGCGCCTGGGCAGCGGCCGCGGTGCCTGTCCGCACTGGCGCGAGGGGGGGCTTGGCTAGGGCAAAGGGCGTGGCTGGGGCAGGAAGCACGCCGGGGGTCGCCGTCGCATTGACGGTGCGGCGGTCGGCCGGGCCGTCATCCAGCGCCTCGTCGGCACCCCACTCCAACTGCAGTTTCAACCAACCGAGCGCGTCCATAGGAGCATTTTCGGACGCGAAGGGCTGTCGTGCAATGTCCGCTTCTGGCGCGATCGGCTATCCGTTCCCACTTTGGTTCCGAGAGGGAGCAAGCGATGTCCGAGCGCGAGACGATGGAGTTCGATGTGGTGATCGTGGGGGCTGGCCCGGCTGGGCTCGCGGCCGCCATCCGGCTGAAACAACTTGCTCCGGAGGCGACGGTCTGCGTGGTGGAGAAGGGCGGCGAAGTGGGCGCCCACATCTTGTCCGGCGCCGTGATCGAGCCCCGGGCCTTGGCGGAACTGCTGCCCGATTGGCAGGAGCGCGGCGCCCCCCTGACCACGCCTGCCGGTGAAGACCGCTTCATATTCCTGACCGCCAAACGCGCGATCCACTTGCCGACGCCGCCGCAGATGCACAATCACGGAAACTACATCGTCTCCCTGGGCAACGTGGTTCGGTGGCTCGGTGAGCAGGCGGAGGCGTTGGGTGTCGAGATCTACCCTGGTTTCGCCGCTTCCGAGCTTCTTGAGGAAGATGGCCGGATCGTCGGCGTTGCGACCGGGGACATGGGTGTGGAGAGGGCGGGACAGCACGGGCCCAACTACCAGCCCGGTATGGAGCTACGCGCCACCTATACCTTGTTCGGCGAGGGCTGCCGTGGATCGCTGACGAAGAAGCTACTGGAGAGATTCAAACTTAGGGACGGCAGGGATCCGCCGACATACGCGCTCGGCATCAAAGAGCTTTGGGAGGTGCCGGCCGAGGTGCATAGGCCGGGCCTCATCGAGCACACGGTCGGCTGGCCTCTCGATCCAGGAACGTATGGTGGGTCGTGGCTGTATCACTGGGGCGACCGTCTCGTCTCTTACGGCTTCGTCGTTGGGCTGGATTACAAGAACACGTGGCTCTCACCGTTCGATGAGATGCAGCGCTTCAAGACGCACCCGGCGATGCGCAAGCATTTCGAGGGCGGGCGGCGAATCAGCTACGGCGCGCGCGCGCTAAGCGAAGGCGGCCTGCAATCGATGCCGAAGCTGACATTCCCGGGCGGCGCCCTCATTGGTGACACGGCTGGGTTCCTCAACGTGCCTAAGATCAAGGGTACGCACACGGCCATGAAATCCGGCATGCTCGCGGCCGAGGCTGTCGCCGAGGCGCTGGCCGGCAACAAGCCCGCCGAGCCAGACGGCTTCACCACGAAGCTGAAGGCGAGTTGGGTTTGGCAGGAGCTCAGCGCCGCCCGCAACATCCGGCCGGCCTTTGCCAAGTTCGGCCTCTACAAAGGCATTGCCTATTCCGCGCTCGACACCTACGTCTTCAGAGGCCGTGCGCCATGGACGTTCCACCATCCCCATGCCGACAACGAGACGCTGGCGGACGCGTCTCAGGTCAAGCCTATTTCTTATCCAAAGCCGGACGGCACACTGACGTTCGACAAGCTCTCCTCCGTGTTCATCAGCAACACGAACCATGAGGAGAACCAGCCCGTACACCTGCGCCTGCGCGACCCGGCGAAATGGCGCGGCGTGAACTGGGACGAGTACCGCAGCCCCGAAAGCCGCTATTGCCCGGCCGGTGTCTATGAGGCCGTGGGGGTGGAGCAAGGGGAGCCACGGCTGCAGATCAATGCGCAGAACTGTGTGCACTGTAAGACATGCGACATCAAAGACCCGACACAAAACATCGACTGGTACGTGCCGGAGGGGGGCGGCGGCCCGA
>CAXSEK010000111.1:6759-8240 GCA_964235625.1 uncultured Acetobacteraceae bacterium | reverse complement strand
TCACGCGCGGATCCTTGGCGCGGGCATAGGCGTCGATCTCGGCCAGGATGGCGGTGCGGGCACCGAAGTCCATCTCGCCGAGCGGATTGATGTCTGCGTAGAGCCGGGCGTTGCTGGCCCGTGGCGGCTCGGCTGCGACACCGCCGGCACCGCCGGCCCGTATCGCCGACACCGTGGCAGCGGCGCGGCGCAAGGCGGGCTCGCTTACCTCGCCGGCATGGGCATACCCGGTCTCCTCGCCGCGGATCGCGCGCAGGCCGAACCCGGACCCGCTCTCGAACCCGGCATGGCGGATGCGGCCATCGTCGAGCGCGATCTGCTCGCTCTCGCGATATTCCAGAAACAGCTCGCCGTCGTCGCAGCCGCTCAGTGTCTCGGTCACGAGCCTCTCGGCCGTCACGCGGTCCAGAGCGGCGTCGTCCCGCTCGAAAAACAGGCGGTCGGTCGTCGCCAGCGGGGACAAAGCGAGCGTCATACGTGATCCAATCAGGGCAGGAGGTTTGACGGTGGTGCCGCGAGCCGGTGAGCCGGCAGACGGAGCACGGCCGTGGTGCCGACGTCCGGCTGGCTGCTCAGGATGAGGTCACCACCATGGGCGCGGGCGGTGATACGACTGACATACAGGCCGAGACCGCTCCCTGAGAAGCGGCGGGCGAGGCTCGCGTCGAGCTGGACGAATGGCTCGAACGCTCGCTGCAAGTCGCCGTCGGCAATGCCGATCCCCGTGTCGCTCACCAGGACCAGCATATCGCCCGTCCGTTCGTCCAACCGGGCCGACACCCGCACGGAGCCGCTGCCGGGGGTGAACTTGATGGCGTTGCCGACCATGTGCGCCAGCGCCTGACGCACCCGGCGCTCATCACCGCGAACGAGCGGCAAGCCGGACGGCATCTCGGCCTTGAGCGAGATGTCACCGGCCGCCGCGTTGTCGGCGCCCTGGGCAACCACGGCGGAGACCACGTGGGCGATGTCCATCAGGTCGGACGGGAGGTCGAATTGGCCGGCCTCGACCCGTGCGACATCGAGGATCACGTCCACCAAGGTCAGCAACTGACGGCCAGCCTCGTTAATGGAGGCGGCATACTCGACGGATTGCTCACGCGTGAGGGCTCCGCCAGCGTCGCGCATCATCGCCTCGGAGAAACCGATCACGACGTTCAGGGGGGTCCGAAGCTCATGGCTCATCGTCGCCAGGAAGCGCGCTTGGGCACCGGAGGTGATCTGGCCGGTTTCGATCCGAGGCGCTCGCTGCGTCGAGCTACCGGTCTCCTCGGCTCGATGGGCTATAGCACCTGGTCCCGCCGCCGTCTGACGGTCCAGGATCACGGCCGTCGCTGCTGAAGGTGGACCGTTACCAACGTCGCGGTCAGCAGTACGATCGCAACAGCTTGGTGTGCCGTCGCGAGCCCGACGGGGACGACCCAAAGCAGCGTCGCCACGCCCAAACCATATTGCAGGGCCACCGCAACACCCATGGCAGC
>CAXSEK010000111.1:0-6749 GCA_964235625.1 uncultured Acetobacteraceae bacterium | reverse complement strand
CACGCCGAGTGCCGACCAGGGTTGCGACAGTTACGAGCAGCGCGGTCAAGGTTGCCATAACGCGATGATCAAATTGCACTGCGGCGATGTTCTCGGTCACATTACGTAACGCAGGATGAAGGCTACCATAGTCGGGCGGGATGATTCCGTTCCCCATCCACGGAAACGTGTTGTAGACGAGCCCTGCGTGCAGGCCGGCGACGAAACCACCGGCGACAATGGTCAGCGGCAGCACGAGTGCGCAGGCAATCAACAGCCATGTCAGCGCTGGATCACGATCCGTGCGAGCCCCGGCCGGCCGCAACACGCCGAGCGCGGTCCACAAAAGCGCGGCGTATAGCAATAGAGCCAGCGACAAGTGTGCGACAAGGCGATAGGCGGAGACGGCTGTGCTGTCCGCGGCGAACCCCGACTCCACCATGAACCAGCCGACCGCGCCTTGCATTCCACCCAGTACGAACAGGCCGCCGAGCCGTAGCCACAGCCCAGGCCGGATCGCGCCGCGCAGGCCGAGCACCACCAGGGGCACGAGGAACACGAGCCCGATCAGCCGGCCCCAAAGGCGGTGGGTCCATTCCAGCCAAAAGATGTGTTTGAAGCCGTCCAGGCCGAAGCCGTGATTGACCAGGTCGTATTGCGGGATCTTCTGGTAAAGCGCGAAAAGCCTCTCCCACTCCGCGTTCGACCAGGGCGGTAGCACGCCGGATAGAGGCGCCCATTCCATGATCGACAGTCCTGACCCGGTCAGCCGGGTGGCGCCGCCCAACACGATCATTACCCACAACATTGCACATACGGCGAGCAGCCAGCCCGCGACCAACCGTCGGTTGAGCGTGTCCCTATGCGTCTCAACTCTGTGCAGTGGACCATCTATATCAAAGGGCATGCGCCACTCCCATACCAGTGTCCAGCGCAGATGGGCAGCGCCTCGAGCCTGGCTTTTGCGCCACGTTCCCGCGAGTGCTACGTCCCGCCGCCGTGACCGATCCTCTTCCCGTCCTGTCCGTCGTCGTTCCCGTACGAAACGAGGGACCGAACGTCGCGCCCCTGATTTCGGAGATAGAAGCCGCACTCGGCGGAATTTCCCATGAAATCATCTACGTGGATGATGGAAGCACAGATACAACATCAAACTGCCTGATTGAGCAGCGGGACAAGGCGCCACTGGTCGTGCGCCGCCACCTGACGTCCTGCGGGCAGAGCGCAGCCATCCTGACCGGCGTGCTGACGGCACAGGGAACCTGGATCGCGACGCTGGACGGGGATGGCCAGAACGACCCGGCGGACATCCCGGCCTTGCTGGCCCAGGCGCGGGAGTCGGCCGGGCTGGTGTTGATCGCCGGCCACCGGGTCACTCGGCGGGATACGCGGACGAAGCGGATCGCCTCCCGCCTGGCGAACCAGATCCGCGCACGGTTGCTCGGGGATTCGACGCCGGACACGGGCTGCGGCCTGAAAGTGTTCCGGCGGGATGCTTTCCTGGCGCTGCCGCATTTCGACCACATGCACCGTTACCTCCCCGCGCTGTTCATTCGGGCGGGCGGGCAGGTCGTGTCGGTGCCGGTGAACCACCGGCCGCGCACCCGGGGCGTGTCCAATTACGGTACGCTGGACCGGCTGTGGGTCGGCATCTTCGACCTGGCGGGCGTGTACTGGCTGCAGCGCCGCTGGAAGCGGCCCGTGGTGGACCTGCCGGAGTGAGGCGCGGCGCGACGCTGGTCTGGAAGCCGGCCCTCCTGCTGGGCGGGTTATTGCTGGCGGGGTTGGCGGTGCGGGACGGATGGGGCCGCGCCGCACTCGATGCTCCGGCGCAGGCCGGGCCGGCCGGGTTCGTGCTGGTAGCCGCCGTAGCCTGCTCGGTGGGGGTGCCGCGGCAGGTTGTGGCCTACGCCGCCGGCCTCGGCTTCGGCACCTGGGCTGGGTGCGCGCTGGCCCTGGTGGCGGAGGTGCTGGGCTGCGCGGCCGACTTCCTGTGGGCGCGGCTGGTGGCACGCGACTGGGCGGCGTCCCGCATCGGCGGGCGACTGGCAAGGCTGGATGGGCAGCTTAGCCAGCACCCGTTCGGCCTGACGCTGACGCTGCGGCTGCTGCCGGTCGGGAGCAACGTGCTGCTGAACCTACTGGCCGGCGTGTCCGCAGTGGCAGCGGGCCCGTTCCTGCTGGCCTCGGCGATCGGCTACGTGCCGCAGACGGTGGTGTTCGCGCTGCTGGGCGGCGGCGTGCGGGTGGACCGGACGGAGCAGATGATGCTGGCAGCAGCGCTGTTCATGGCGGCGACCGTGCTTGGATTGTGGCTGATGCGCCGCATGCGCGCCTTGCCGGACTGACGCGACTGCGGCCATGCTGGCGTTCCTGGGCGGGAGTGGATGCCTAGCTTCCTCACCCTAATCCTCTCCCAGACGAGGGAGAGGAAGCAGTTTGGTGCCTCCTCCGTTTAGAACCGGTCCGCCCGGTATGGCGCCGGGTCGAGGAAGGGTTGCTCCCCCGTCATCATCTCGGCCAGCAGCCGCCCGGTGGTGGGGCCCAAGGTGAGCCCCTGGTGGGCGTGGCCGAACGCGGCCCAGAGCGAGTCCTGCCCGGGGACCTGGCCGATCACGGGAAGCATGTCGGGCATACAGGGGCGCACACCCATCCAAGGCTCGTTCTCGACTTGCTCTGTCAACGGCAGCAGGGTGCGGGCGACCGGCTCGGCGCGGGCCAGTTGCACCGGTGTGGGATCGGCATCGGGTCGTGTGAACTCGGCCCCCGTAGTCAGGCGGATGCCGCGGGCCATCGGGGTGAGCATGAAGCCACTATCCCGGTCCAGCACCGGGCGCTTCAACACGGCGTTGCCGCGGAGGCCAAAGTGCAGGTGGTAGCCGCGCTTGCCGAACAGCGGTGGATTGTAGCCGAGTGGCCCGGTCACCCGCACCGAGGCCGCTCCGAGTGCCACCACGGCGGCTGGAGCGTCCACCGGGCCGGCCTCGGTCGCCATCTGCCAACCCGTGCCGTGGCGGCGCAGGGTCGCGGCATCACCGATCGCCAGGGTGCCGCCCGCGGCGGTGAACAGCCGGGCATAGGCGGTGGTGAGCGCGTGCGGGTCACTGACGGAATACGGGTCGGTCCAATGGATGGCACCTGCCCGCGCCACCTGCAGATGGGGCTCCGCCTCGGCGAGCGCGCCCGTATCCAGCGCCATGTGGTTCACGCCATAGTCGCGCCGGGCCGCCTCGGCCTGCGCGAGCGCCGCATCGAGTTGGCGCGGATCGCCGAACATCGCCAGCCAGCCGATCGGGCGCAAGAGCGCCGTGGCCCCCGCCGCCTCGGCCAGGGCCATGTGCTCGTCGAGGCAGGTGGCGATCAGGCGCGAATGGCCCAGCACCGCCCGCAGGTAGCGCTCCGGATGGGAGTTCCACCAATATCGCAGCAGCGGCGGGGCCACCCGTGGCAAGGCGAGCGGGTGGTAGGCGACATCGATGGCCCGGTTGCGCGCGATCCGGCGCAGTTCGGCAAGTGCGCGGGGAAATGCGTGCGGGTACACCGCCTCCCGCTGGATAAGCCCGGCATTGCCGAAAGAGGTGCCTTCGCCGGGGCCTCGCCTGTCCACCAGCACCACGTCGCAGCCACGCCGACGCAAGTGCAAGGCGACGCAAACGCCCACCATCCCCGCCCCTAGCACGATGACGGACTGCGGCATGATGGTCAGCGCGGAACGGCGTCAGCCGGCGCCTGACCCGGCGGGGTCGGCTGCGGCGTGGGGGCGGCGGCAAGGACGGTCATGGCGAGAAGGAGGAGGCGCATGGAAGCTCCGTCGTTTGCCAGCCCAAGGACGGGCACGTTGACGCAAACAAGGTTGCCATCGTCACCTGCCCTCCTTCCAGCCATTGTCATGGTGCTGAATCGAACGGTGGGGAGGGCGCCCGGATCAGCCGGTCGTCGTCAAGGGTGGCGGGGCGAAGGTCGGCTCCTCCGCGGCGGCGCGGTTCAGGCCGTGCGCAAGCCGACGGCCTCGCGCATCAGGCTGTCGAGCCGCGCTTCGGACAGCGTCTCCGACACGTAGTTCAGGCCCGCGACGCGGCAGGACTCGTTGAACGCCTCGTCGTTATGCAGGCGCAGGATGGACGCTGCGATCCCGGCCGCGTCGGGCGCGATGGTCTCCGCGAGCGTGTCGGGCAGGTTCATGCCTTCGGCAGCGATCGGGGTGCAGGCGCAAGGCACGCCCGCCGCGAGGCTGTCCAGCACCTTGCCTTTGACACCGGCACCAAATGCCAAGGGCGCCACGGTCAGCCGGATACGGTCGAACAGGCCCGGCAAGTCCTCGATGCGGCCGACCGGCACCACGCCGGGGGCGACCGCCGACTTCAACGAATCCGGCATGTTGCTGCCAACCAGCAGACACTCGATGCTGTCGTCCTGCGCCCGCACCAGCGGCATCACCTCCTGGATCAGCCACCAAGCCGCGTCCAGGTTGGGCGCGTGCCCGTAGCTGCCGATGAAGGCCGTGCCGCGGCGTTCCGCCCAGGAAACAACGGTAGGGCGCAGCGGCACCGACCAGGGCACCATGTGGATCTTCGCATCCGGCAGGTCGCGCTTCAGCAACGCCGCCTCGAAGCTGGAATGGGTGATCACGCCATCCACGAAGCGGGCGGCCGACAGTTCCGCCGCGCGGACCCGCTGGCTGGCTTCCAGCAGCTCGGGGCGCTGCTCCACCTCGGCCTGGCGGGCGAGGCGGAGGTGATGCAGGTCGGCCACGCTGTAGAGCACGCGGGCGCGGGGCTGGTGGTGGCGGATCAGCGGAAGGTAGCGGGCGTTGCCGCCACGATGCAGGTAGATCAGCGCGAAGCTGGACGCCTCACGCCGCAACACCTCCTCCACCGACGCGCACCAGGGCGCGCAGCAACATGCGATGCCCAGCGCCTCCAGCGCCGGCACCTCGGCCCCACCCTCCATGGTCGCCGGGGCGAAGCTGACGGCATAGCCCAGCCGCTGCAACGAGCGCATGTGCGAGAGGACCGCCTGGGACCCGGCATCCCGGTTGGCGTTGGGGGTGACGTCGTCGATCACCAGCGCCCGGGGTGGGCGCTCCGGCTCGGCGGTGGAGCCCCGCCCGGACCAGCGGGCGCGAAATTGGCGGTGGCCGGTGCGGTCCGGGCGGTTGGCCCGGCGGTCGGCGCGGAGTTGGAGCAGCCGGTCCGCCTGCTGGGCTAGGAAGCCCGCGCGCCGGGTCAGCTCCTCGTCCGATTCGGTGTCGGCGAGCATCCTGGACAGGTGGTCCTGCATCTCCACGTCGAACCGCAAGCTGGGCGGGATCACCACGGGGGAGCCCGGCACATCGTCCCCCTCGCCTTCGCGGCTGACCCGCACGGTGTGGGGGATGGTGGGGGAGAGCCCCTCCAGCTTGAGGATGAAGCCGTGGCGGCCATTGCCGAGGCCGGCCTGCTCGAGGTCCTGCCGGTAGACGTTGGCGAGCACGCGGGTCACCGGCTCCCCATCGACGGCCACGACGAGGCTGACGGGAACGGCGGGATCGCTCTCCTCCCGGACCCAACCCTGGACGCCGTTGCGGTCGGCCCGTTCGATGTTGCCGTGCAGGCTCATTTTTAATGTTTCGTCCCTTTTAGATGGCCTGGAGCACGCCCGTGCCGGTTGAAGCATATAGTCAAGGGGGTGACCACCTCCCCTGCTTCCCAGCCCCGGCTAGAACACCCATGCTTCATATCGAGGATCAGGGCGGACACGGGGGCGCAGATGAAGGTTACCGTCGAAGTGGATTGCACGCCGGACGAGGCGCGGGCGTTCTTGGGGCTGCCGGACGTCAAGCCGATGCAGGCGGCGGTACTGGCGAGCCTGGAGCAGCAGGCCGTTCAGGCCGCCGGCCATTTCTCGCCGGACGCCATGCTGAAGCTCTGGTTCACGAGCCTGCCGCAGATGTCGTCGCAGATGCAGGAGATGTTCACGCGGATGGTGGGGGGAGCTGGTCGGTGATTGTGGGCGGGAGGCGTCTCCCTTTCCCGTCCTTCAAGGGAGAGGGAGACAGTGTTGAGGCCTGCGACTGAGTTCGCCCTACGCGTAAGCCCGCAGATCCAGCGTCCGCGGCAACTCGGCCGACGCCTCTCCCAACGGCGGCTCCATCGGCCCGGCCGTATGGCCGAACGGCAGGAAGCGGGAGCGGCGGCGTGCCTCCGCCTCGTTCGCGTTCACCGGGAATCGGTCGTACGAGCGCCCACCCGGGTGGGAGACGTGGTGGGTCAGCCCGCCCAGCGAACGGCCGTTCCAGCGGTCGTACACATCGAACACCAGCGGCGATTGCGCGGGGATGGTCGGGTGCAGCGCGCTGTAGGGTTGCCAGGCCTTGAACCGCACCCCGGCCACGTATTCGCCCGCGATCTCGGTCGGGCGTAGCGGGACCGCGACGCCGTTGCAGGCCAGGGCGAAGCGCTCCGGCTCCCAGCCGGTCACCCGCGCCTGCAACCGCTCCACCGAGCTGTCCACGTAACGCACCGTGCCGCTGCCGCCGGACACCTCGCCCAGAGCGTGCCACGGCTCCAGCGCATGGCGCAGCTCGACCGTGGTGCCGTGGATCGCGACCTCGCCGATCACGGGGAAGCGGAAGGCCAAATGGGGCGCGAACCACGCTGGGTCGAGCACCGCCCCGAACCCGGCACCGTGCACCTGCAACTCCTCCAGCGCGTCGGTGAAATCCTGCCAAACGTAATGCGGCAGCATGAAGTCGTCGTGCACGCGGGTGCCCCACCGCACCAGCCGGCGCT
>CAXSEK010000110.1:0-8286 GCA_964235625.1 uncultured Acetobacteraceae bacterium | reverse complement strand
GCGGGAGCTTGGCCGAGTGGTGAATACAGTCGAGGAGGCTGATGCGATGACGCTGCCGGACACAATGACCTTCATCGAGGTGGCGCAGCCGGGTGGGCCGGAGATGCTCCGGCCGGCGACGGGCCCCGTGCCGCAGCCGCGCGAGGGCGAAGTGCTGATCCGCGTCGCTGCCGCCGGCGTCAACCGGCCGGACATACAGCAACGCAAGGGCGCCTATCCGCCGCCGCCCGGCGCCAGCCCGCATCTGGGGCTGGAGGTGGCGGGCGAAGTGGCCGCGGCCGGGCCCGGCGTGTCCCTCGCGGTCGGCACGCAGGTGTGCGGCTTGGCCAATGGCGGCGGCTACGCGGAGTTCTGCGTGGTTCCCGCCAGCCAATGCCTGCCTTGGCCGAAGGGGTATGACGCCATTCGGGCGGCAGCGCTGCCGGAGACGTTTTTCACCGTCTGGGCCAATCTGTTCGAGATCGGGCGGCTTCAGGAAGGCGAGTCGGTGCTGGTGCATGGCGGAACCAGCGGCATCGGCACAACGGCGATCCAGCTTGCCCGCGCGTTCGGCGCCCGGGCGTACGCGACGGCCGGGTCGGCGGAGAAGTGCGAGGCCTGCGTCAAGCTCGGCGCGGATGCGGCGATCAACTATAAGGAGGCGGATTTCGCGGAAGGCATAAAGCAGTTCACCAACGGCGCCGGGGTGAACGTGGTGCTGGACATGGTCGGCGGCTCCTACGCCCAGAAGAATCTTCGATGCCTGGCGATGGATGGACGGCTGGTGATAATTGCCTTCCTGGGTGGCTCCAAGGTCGAGCAGTTCGATCTGACGACCATCATGGTCCGCCGCTTGACCGTCACCGGCTCCACGATGCGCCCCCGGACGGCAGCGCAGAAAGGCGAGATCGCACAGGCCTTGCTGGCCAAGGTGTGGCCGAAGCTGGAGGCGGGCACTGTGGCACCGGTGATCCACGCCACCTTCCCGCTGGCCGAGGCCGCCGCCGCGCACCGGTTGATGGAAAGCAGCGAGCATACCGGCAAGATCATGCTGACGGTGTAGCCGTTGATCCTCGAGACCCGGATCGTTGGCGAGGGTAGCCCGGTCGTTGTGCTTCACGGCCTGTTCGGCTCCGCCCGCAACCTGACAGGGCTCACCCGTGCACTGGCCGCCTCGCACCGGGTCTTCGCGATGGATCTGCGCAACCACGGCGAAAGCGACCACCACCCGGCGATGGATTACGGCGTCATGGCCGCCGATGTGGCGGAGACGATGGACGCGCAGGGCGTGCCTGCGGCCGGCCTCGCCGGGCACTCGATGGGGGGCAAGGTGGCCATGCGTATAGCCCTGCATCAGCCCAGCCGGGTGACCCGCCTGGTGGTGGCCGACATCGCACCGGTCGCGTATCCATCGCATTTCGGTGGCTTCACCCGGGCGATGCTGGCGGTGCCGCCGGGGGCGAGCCGGGCGGAGGCAGACGCTCTGCTGACGCCGGACGTGCCGGACGCGGCGGTCCGCGGGTTCCTGTTGCACAATTTCCGCCCCGGCCAGGGCTGGCGGATCGGGCTCGAGGAGATCGCAGCCAGCCTCCCGCGGGTCGAGACCTGGCAGGACGACGCCGCCGTCTACGCCGGGCCGACCTTGTTCGTCACCGGCGCGCGGTCCGACTACGTGCTGCCCGAATACCGCCCGGCGATCTTGCGCCTGTTCCCGGCCGCGCGTTTCGTGGCGATCAAGGATGCCGGACACTGGCTTCACGCGGAGCAGCCAGTGGCGTTCAACGCGACGGTCACGGCGTTTCTGGCCCAAAACTCTCCACCACGTTAATTCTTGAACAGGCTGAGCAGAGATTGTGGCGACTGGTTCGCGATCGAGAGCGCCTGGGTGCCGAGCTGCTGCTTGATCTGCTCCGATTGCAGCAGGGCCGATTCCTGGGACAGATCCGCGTCCACCAGCGCGCCAAGGCCTGAGTTCAGGCTGTCGATCTTGTCGGTGTTGAAAGTGATCTGCGCGCTCAGGTAGTTCGAGTCGGCGCTGGCCTGGTTCAGCTGGCTGTTCACGCCCGTCTGCGCCGCATCGAACCCCGCACCGGACTGCAGCGCGGCGACGGCCGCCGTCTGCGCAGCAACGGCCGAGGGTGTGGTGACGGTGTCCACACCGGACGCGCTGCGCGAGAACGTTCCACCGATCAAGGCGGCCAGGGTATTCGGTAAGCTGCTGACATTCTCGGAATTCAACGTCGAGGTTGACCCGGCTTCGTTGTTGATGACCGTCTTGGACGTCCCGGCGACGGGGCCGGAGGCGGCACCGAGCAGCGTCTGCCCATTATACGTCGAATTGTCGACGTCATTGGCGACCTGTTTGACCAGTTGCTGGTAGCTGGCAATGTAGTCGTCCCGCTGGGAGTCGGAGACGCTCTGATCCCCGATTTTGATCAACGTCGCTTTTGCCTGGACGATAATGTTGGAGATGCTGGTGAGCGAGGAGATCGCCGTCGTCACCAGGCCGTGCGCATTGCCGAGTTGCTGGTTGACGCTGGTCAGCGCGCCGACGTCCGAGCGGACTTTCTGCGCGACGGCGAACGCACCGCCATCGTCGGTCGCGTCCGAGACGCGATACCCGGTGGCGATCTCCTTCTGTGTCGCCGCTAGGGCGCTGTTGGTGGCGTTCAGCGATCGCAGTGCGACGTAGGAGCCTTGGTTGGTGTTGATCGAACTCAGCGTCATGGTGTTTTACCTGCGGTCCAGACCGAGCCGCCTTCTGCGACCCGCAGGAACGTTACCGCCGGGAGATGAACGCGGCGTTAACGCGGCCCACGTCTTCTGATAGAACCGCGGCAGTTCCAACCAAAGGTGGCCTTCGTGACCGACGCCAACAACCGGCATTCCGACTACCCGATCGACAAGCTGTTCCTGGAGCGGTGGTCACCGCGCGCCTTCACCGGCGAGGACATGAGCGAGTCGGACCTGATGACGCTGATCGAGGCCGCGCGCTGGGCGCCGTCGTCCTACAATTCGCAGCCGTGGCGCTTCATCTATGCCCGCCGCGGCACGCCGCATTTCGACAAGTTCCTGAGCTTGCTGGTCGAGTTCAACCAATCTTGGGCGAAGAGCGCGTCCGTCCTGGTCGTCCTGGTATCAAACTCGACCATGATCCCGCCGGGCAAGGACGTGCCCGTGCCGTCATATAGCCACTCGATGGATGCCGGTGCGGCCTGGGCCAGCTTCGCGTTGCAGGCGTCGATTTCCGGCTGGCAGGCGCATGGCATGGTCGGATTCGACAAGGAGCGGGCGTTTGCCGAACTCGGCCTGCCCGTAGGCTACCGGGTGGAGCAAGTGATCGCGATTGGGCGCAAGGGCGACAAATCCACCCTGCCGGAGGGCCTGGCTGCCCGTGAGGCGCCGAGCGACCGCATCCCGCTGGCGCAGATCGCGATGGAAGGTATGTTCAAAGCCTAACCCACGATATCCGGCCCTCCCCGCGCAGTTGGAGAGGGCCGGGTATCACAATACCGCGTAGGAGCCTTGTTTGTAGATCAGGTTCGGCACGTCCTGCGCCACCGCAGCCACGATCGCGCCGATGAAGATCGTGTGGGTGCCGGCCTCGATCATCTGCACTACCACGCAGTCGAAGGCGGCAGCGGCGTCCTTCAGCAGGGGAACGCCGGAACCGAGTTCCACCCACTCGCCATGGTCGAACCGGTCATCCAGGGAGGCGGAAAACACGTCCGCGACACCCTGCTGATGCTGTGCGAGGTAGCTCACGCCGAACCGGCCGGCCGCGACGATCACCGCTTGCGCAGAGCTGGACCGGTTGACGCAGACCAGCATTTGCGGCGGATCGGCGCTCACCGAGCATACGGCTGTTGCCGTGAGCCCGCTGCGGAAGCCAGCATGCACGGTCGTCACCAGGCAGACTGCGCCTGGCACGCCGCGCATACAGGCACGGAAGGTGGCCTTGTCGATCAGGCCTTCGGGAAGGGCGATGCCGGTGGTGGCTGGCGTATCCATGCCTCCGCAATAGCACGCCAGGCCGGGCCGGCAATGGCCCGCTTCAATGTGTCGCGGTGGCGCGGTTGGCGACCATCCGGTCGTGCAAGCGGCGGACCGTCTGCGACCCGGTGCGGGTGAACAGGAACGGCAGCACCGCATGCACGGCGCAAGCCAGGCCGCCCGCGATCATGGCGGCCGAGAAGCTCATCGCCACCCCGAAATGCTCGCCATACGTCTCGCCGACGTCGCGCGGGTGGGCGGTGAATGAAACGGACATCTGTTGCTTCCCTCGAGTTGCGATGGCCGCAGCATGCCATCCCATACGAGGCAACAGCTTGCGTTCGCCGATCCCAAGCCGCAGAACAAACGAGTTTCATACCGAAAAACTCGGCCAGCATGGAACCATATTGCGTGGATGACATCGATCGCCGGATCCTGCACTGGCTGCAGCGGGACGCCGCAATGCCCGTGGCCGACCTCGCCGAGCGCGCCGGCATCTCCGCCTCGCCCTGCTGGCGGCGCGTGCAGCGGCTGCAGGACTCGGGCGTCATCCGCGCGAGGGTGGCCCTGCTCGATGCGAAGCGGGTCAATGTCGGCGTCAACGTCTTCGTCAGCGTGCGCACAAACCAGCATCGCAAGGATTGGGCGGACGCGTTCTGCCGGGTCGTGATGAACTTGCCGGAGGTGGTGGGGTTCTACCGCATGGCCGGCCAGGTCGATTACATGCTGCACATCGTCGTGCCGGGCATCGAGGCGTATGACGAGGTCTACAACCGCCTGATCGCGCAGATCGACCTGTATGACGTGAGCGCCTCCTTCGCGATGGAGGTGCTGAAATCCACCACTGCCCTGCCGCTGGACTACCTCGCGGCGACGTAACTGATGCGGCGTGCGCAAGAGGGGTGCGCTGAGGCAGGAGCCTGCGCTATACTGCCAGGCCCGCGCAGGACCGGCGGGTATCGGCCCACGCATCCAGCCATCCGAGGTTTCGCGCCGCATGACGACGCCGTTCTCCGCCGAAGACCTTCGCGCCGTGTTCGAACCCCGGACATTGACCCGCGCGCGCAGCCTGGTGCTGCTCGGCGCAGTGGAGGTCGCCTTGTCCGGAGCGTCGATCACGGCGGCCGTGGCCGACGCCGGGTTGCGTCGCACGGCGACGCTCACGCCCAGCCCACGCGGCAACCGGGTCGGGTTCGGCACACGCTGCACCTGCCGCCAACTCGCCTGCGCGCATCTCGCTGCAGCCGGGCTGGCGGCGCTTGACCGCTTCCCCGCGCTGCGCCGGGTGGCCCCGGCACAAGGGCTGGACGCTGGGGCAGGGCAAAAGCCGCCTCGCACGGTGGTGTTCGAGCTCGCTGCGGCTAGCCCGCCGCATGCCTGCGCCGTCACCACCCTGTTGCTCGACGAGCAGACCAGCCGGACCGAGGACACGGCACCGGGCGCCGTCGCGGCCGACGAGGCGGTGTCCGCCGACACGCGGGCCGCGGCGGCGTTACTGAGCGCGCCGGTCGATAAGATCGCGCCGGAGCAGCTGGACACGCTGATCCAGGCGCTGCTGCAATCCGGCCAAGCCCGCTGGGGTGCCACGCGCCGCCGCCTGCTGCCCGGGCCGCCGCGCTCCTTCGAGCAAGGTAAGCCGCCGGCGCTGCCGCCGCGCTCCGCCGTGCTGCTCGGCACCGAGGGCAACTGGTATATCGACGCCGCGACCGGCGCCGTCGGCCAGGCCCGGTTCCGTGCCGCCACCGCCCCGGCCAAGCCCGCCCGCGGCCGCAAGCGCGAAGCGATTCCGCTGCCAGCGCTGCAGAGCGACTCCGTCATCGTCGAGCGCACGGCGACGCCGATCCTGCAGCTGACGAAACGGCACGGTCCGGACGAGGCCGGCACGATCGGCCTGCTGGACACGCTGACGCTGGATTTCGACTACGCCGGCGAGAAGGGCGGCAACGGCGTCGCGGAGGGCGGCGACGAGCGGCAGTTCGTGCGCATCGCCGGGCCGGGCGGCCCCGAGTTCGTCCGGCGGGATTTGGCGGCCGAGGCTGTCTCGGCGCAGGTGCTGGCCGATTTCGGCTTCGTGCAGCTACGGGTGACCGACGGATCCTCCGGCAAGGGGCGCCGCGTGCACGTGCTGCGTGGGCTGGATGCGGCGGAACAGTGGCACCGCTTCCTGGCCGAGCGCATGCCCGAGCTGCAGGCAGAAGGCTGGCGCTGCACCGTGGACGCCGGGTTCGGCCCGCGCGTGGCCAAGTCGGTCGGCGGCTTCGATGCCCGCGTGAGCGACGCCGAGCGTGGCAGCTTCTCCCTCGACCTCGGCATCGAGGTGGACGGTGTGCGCGTCGCCCTGCTGCCCATTCTGACCCGGCTGATGGAGCGCGGCCCGGACGCGCTCCGAACTTTGGGTGACGAACTGGTCACCAGCCTGGAGGATGGCCGCGTCGTGCGCCTGCCGGCCGACCGGGTACGCCGGCTGATGGCGGTGGTGGGGGACCTGATGGAGGCCGCCGCCAACCGTACCGACTCCGCTCTGGTGCTGCCCGCCGGCGAGGCCCCGGCGATGCTGGACCTCGAGGAACTGCTCACCACGCGCTGGCAGGATGCGTCGGAAGTGGCGGCGACCGTTGAGCGGTTCCGCGAGCTGCCGGAGATGGTGGAGATGCCGGCGCCCCCCGGCTTCACCGTCAGCCTTCGCCCGTATCAGCAGCACGGGCTGAACTGGCTGCAGCACCTGCGCACCCACAAGCTGGGCGGCTTCCTGGCCGACGAGATGGGCCTGGGCAAGACCGCGCAGACCATCGCGCACATCACGACCGAGCACGAAGCCGGCCGGCTGGATCGCCCGGTGCTGGTGGTGATGCCTACCAGCCTGGTGGCGAACTGGCAGGCGGAGCTGGAGCGGTTCGCGCCGCACCTTAGTATCGCCGTGCTGCACGGGCAGGGGCGGGAGGCACGCCGCGCCCAGTTGGACGGGGTCCACGTGGTGCTGACCACCTATGCCGTGCTGGCGCGGGACGCCGAGCCGATGCGCGAGATCGCCTGGCACATGATCGTGCTGGACGAGGCACAGGCGATCAAGAGCCCGGACGCCAAGGCCACCCGCGCGGTGTGCCAGCTGGAGGCGCGGCACCGCGTGTGCCTGTCCGGCACGCCGATCGAGAACAACCTGGACGAGCTGTGGAGCCAATTTGCCTTCCTGCAGCCCGGCCTGCTGGGGGATCGCCGCTCCTTCACCAAGCGTTTCCGCTCGCCGATCGAGAAGGAGGGTGATCCGCTGCGCCGCAGCCAGCTCACCCGCCGCATCCGCCCCTTCATCCTGCGGCGGACCAAGGCCGAAGTGGCCACGGAGCTGCCGCCGAAGGAGACGATCCTGCGGCACATCAACATGGGCCCGGAGCAGCGCGAGCTGTACGACACCATCCGCGCCACCCTGCACGACAGCGTGCGCGACCAGCTCAGCGAGCTGGGGCCGAACCAGGGCCGCTTCGTGGTGCTGAACGCGCTGCTGAAGCTGCGCCAGGCGTGCTGCGACCCACGGCTGGTGAAGCTAGCCTCGGGGCAGAGCGAAGCGGCGTCCGCCAAGCTGGACACGCTGATGGAGATGATCGCGGGCATGCTGCCGGAAGGGCGGCGTATCCTGATCTTCAGCCAGTTCACCTCCATGCTGGACCTGATCAAGCCACGGTTGGTGGAGGCCGGGCACGCCTTCGTGGAGCTACGCGGCGACACGCGGGACCGTGCGGAGCCGGTACGGTCGTTCCAGGCGGAGGAGGTGCCGTTGTTCCTCATCAGCCTGAAGGCGGGCGGCCGCGGTCTGAATCTGACGGCGGCGGACACGGTGATCCACTACGACCCGTGGTGGAACCCGGCGGTGGAGGACCAGGCCTCCGACCGCGCGCACCGGATCGGGCAGAAGCGCTCGGTGTTCATCTACAAGCTGATCGCGGCCGACACGGTGGAGGAGCGCATCATCCAGCTGCAGCAGCGCAAGGCGGAACTGGCCGGGCTGGCGTTCGACGCGGAAGTGGAAGCGGCCGGGCTGGACGCGGAGGACCTGGAGTTCCTGTTGGCCGCGGAGACACAGAAGCGGGCGGCTTAGGAGGGGTCTGGCCGGCGCACCGTGAGGCGTGTCGTGTTGGATAGCTCGGTTGTCGTGTCGGCCTTTCGCAGCCGGCTTGGCGTATCAAGCCGGCTGCTTGGCTTGGTGCAGGATGGTCGTCTCGTGCCACTCGCCACCGTCGCGTTGTTCATCGAGTATCAGGACATGCTGAAACGGCCTGAGCAGCGGGACGGGTCAGGTTTGTCGCTGGCGGAGGTGGATGC
>CAXSEK010000109.1:0-8378 GCA_964235625.1 uncultured Acetobacteraceae bacterium | reverse complement strand
TTCAGCCACGCGGGCGATCCTCGATCAGGGTGGTGCCGGCGGGGAGCGCCGGGTCGGATCGCACCACAAGGGGGCGGCCGAGGCGGTGTGCAAGGTCGGGCAGCGCCACCGGGTCGGCTTGCAGGGCGGAGACGATGTCCGGAGCCGCGCGCAGCACAGGCGGGTTGGCCGGGTCGGCGGTGGCGATGCGGCGCAAGGCGGCGAGGCCGGCGGCATGCGGGCCGGCGACCAGCTCGTGCAAGGGCGCGTGCGTTCGGGGGCGCTGGATCTCGGCCAGGCCGCCCGTGGTGAAGCCGAGCAGGCGGGGCCGGGCCGGGTCGGGGGCGAGCGCCGCCGTGATCGCGCCGGCCAAGGCCGGGCGTCGGCGCAGCGGCAGGCCCGCAAGGTCGATCAGGATGGCACCCGAGAGGTTACGCAGGCGGATCTGCCGGGCGAGGGCCGGGAGGGCGGCCCGGTTCGCCGCCTCCTGCTTGGGCGCCTTGGCCTCGGCGCCGGCGGTGGCGGCGGCCATGTCCATGTCGATGGCCACCAGCGCCGCGGTCGGCTCGATGCTGGCCCGCAGGCCGCCGGGCAGGGCCACGACGCAGTCGGACAGGGTGGCCACAGCGGCGTGCAGCCTCTCGTCCCAGGCCTCACCCAGCGTCAAGCGGTCGCCGAGGACTGGGCGCAAGGCGGCGAACAACGCCGGGTCGTCGACCACGACGAGGCCGGGATGCAGGGCGGCGAGCCGCAGCACGGCATTTGGACCGGCGCGGAGCAGGGCGGGCGAGCCGGTGCCGGGCGGCTCCGGGCAGGCCGCCAGGCGCGGGCCCTTGCCGCCTTGGGCCGCCCTCACCACGCGGACTGCCACCATATCCCCTACACCGAGACCGGCGGCGCCGGCGCTGTCGGGCAGGAAGCCGTCTTCGCCCGCGATAGCCACGAAGGCGCCGGCCATGCCGGGCACCACCGCCGTCACCCTGCCGCGATATATGTCTCCCACCCCGTCGGGCCGTCCCGGGCGCCAGATCGCGTAGTCGGTCAAGACGCCATCCTGCACCGCGGCGACCCGGACCTCGCCCGGGCTGCACGCGGCGCGCACGCTCACGGCCGCAGCCACCCCTGGCCGCGTAGCAGCTGTGCCGTCTCGAACAGCGGCAACCCGACGACGCCGCTGTAGCTGCCCGACAGGAAGCGGACGAAGGCGGCAGCGCGGCCCTGGATCGCATAGCCGCCGGCCTTGCCCTCACCCTCGGCGCAGGCGGCGTAATCGGCGACCTGGGCCTCGGTGAGGCGCGCGAATCCCACCACGCTGTCCACCACGCGCTCCGTCCGGCGCCCGTCGGGGCCGAGTAGCACGACCGCGGTCAGCACGTGGTGGCGGCGGCCCGTCAGCTTGCGCAGGCAAGCGGCGACTTCCTCCGGCCCTCCGGCTTTGGGCAGGATGCGGCGCCCAAGCGCCACGACCGTGTCGGCCGCCAACGTGAAGCCACCCGGCTGGTGCACGAACGCCGCCTTCTCGCGGGCGAGGCGCGCGGCATGGATCCGGGGCGGCTCGTCCGGCAAAGGCCCTTCGTCGAGGTCGGCGGCAAGGACGGCGTCCGGTATGATACCGATCTGCGCCAGGAGGGTCAGCCGGCGCGGGCTAGCCGACGCCAGCGTCAGGGTTGGCCGGGGCGAACCAGTCAGGCCAGGCAACCTACTTGAATCGAAACGTAATCCGGCCTTTGGACAAGTCGTACGGGGTCATCTCGACGTTGACCCGGTCACCCGCCAGCACGCGGATACGGTTCTTGCGCATCTTTCCCGACGTATGGGCCAGGATACTGTGCTCGTTATCCAATTTCACGCGAAACATCGCGTTCGGCAGCAGTTCCAATACGGTACCGCTGAACTCGATCATATCCTCTTTAGACATTCATCATCCTGCTCGGCCCTCTAACCAGTAGTTTACGAGCCGGAACATGATGTTGCAGGCCCGCCGGGTCAAGCGCGCCGGGTCAAGCATGGGGCGGCTGGCCCAGGCGCATGGCGACACTGCGGGCATGGGCTTGGAGTCCCTCGGCCTCCGCCAGGGCGACCGCCGCCGGACCGATCCGGCCGAGTGACTCGCTGCCCGCCTGCACCCAGGTGGTGCGCTTGAGGAAGTCGTAGACGGATAGGCCGGAGGCGAACCGGGCGGTCCGGCCGGTTGGAAGCACGTGGTTCGGCCCGGCCACGTAGTCACCCAGCGCCTCCGGGCAGTCATGGCCCAGGAAGGCGGCGCCGGCATGGCGTATGCGGGCGAACAGGGCAGGCGGGTCCGCCGTCATGATCTGGAGGTGTTCGGGCGCCAGCCGGTCGGTGAGTGCGGCACCCTCCGTCCAGTCCCGTACCAGGACGATGCAGCCGTGGTCGCGCCAGGACGCCGCCGCCTCGGTGCGGGAGAGGCTGTGCAGCTCCGCCAGCACGGCGTGGGCGACGGCGTCGGCCAGGGCGGAGTCGTCGGTGAGCAGGATCGCCTGAGCGCTTTCATCATGCTCGGCCTGGGCCAGCAGATCGACGGCGACGCGCCGCGGGTCGGCGGTGTGGTCGGCCAGGATGACCACCTCGGACGGTCCGGCAATACCGTCGATGCCGACGCGGCCGAACACCTGGCGTTTGGCCTCGGCGACGTAGGCGTTGCCTGGCCCGACGATACGATCGACCGGTGCGATGGTGGCGGTGCCATAGGCCATGGCGGCGACGGCCTGGGCGCCGCCAATACGGTAGATTTCCGTCACGCCGGCACGCCGGGCCGCCGCCAGCACCAGCGGGTTCAGCGCGCCACCCGGCGTGGGCACGCACATCGCCAGCCGGCCCACGCCGGCGACCCGGGCGGGAATCGCGTTCATCAGCACGGAGGACGGGTAGGCGGCCTTGCCGCCGGGCACGTAGAGGCCGGCCGCGTCCAGTGCCGTCCAGCGCATCCCCATCCGCAGGCCGGCGTCGTCCGTCGTCTCGATGTCCTGCGGCAATTGCAGGTGGTGGAACGCCTCGATCCGGGTCGCCGCCAGGTCGAGCGCGGTCGCCAGTTCGGCGGGAATGGCGTTGGCCGCCGCGTCGATCTCGTCGGACCCGATCCGCAGCGCCGCCGGCTCCAGGTCGTAGTGGTCGAACTGGCGCGTAAGGTCGCACAGGGCGTCGTCTCCCCGGTCGCGCACGGCTGCGATGATGGCGGCAACAGGGACGTCCACCTTGGCGGTGGTGTCCCTCGCCTGTTGCAGCAGTGCCTCAAACGCCGGCTCGAACCCGGCTTCGGTGGTGCTGAGCCGCTTCACGCGGCAAGCGCCGTGCGGAACCGCTCGATCCAGGCGCCGACGGCCTCGGGTTGAGTTTTCAGCGCGGTGCGATTGACCACCAGCCGGCTGGTCACATGGGCGATCACCTCGCCCTCCCGCAATCCGTTGGCGGCGAGGGTGGAACCGGTTTGCACCAGGTCCACGATCAGGCGGGACAGGCCGAGGCCCGGCGCCAGCTCCATCGCGCCGTTCAGGTGCACGATCTCGGCATGGATGCCGCGGGCGGCAAAATGGCGGCGGGCAATGTTCGGGTACTTCGTGGCAATCCGCACGCGGGACCAGCTATCGTAACCGGCGCCGTCGATCCAATCCGACGGCCCGGCGACGCTGACCCGGCAATGGCCGATGGCCAGGTCCAGCGGTGCGTAGAGTTCGGGGTAGTCGAACTCCATCAGCACGTCCGAGCCGCATATCCCGATCTGCGCGCCGCCGAACGCCACGAAGGTCGCGACATCAAATGGACGGACGCGCACGACATCGAGCGCCGAGTCATCGGTGGGGAAGCGGAGGCGCCGCGAGTCCTCGTCAAGGTAGTCGCTGGCGGGCACGATGCCGGCACGCGCCAGCAAGGGCGCGCACTCCTTAAGGATACGGCCCTTGGGCAGAGCGAGCACCAGCGGGCTGTCTAGCTCTGCTGCCAGCGCGGCGGCCGGGAAAAACGCGGTCATGCTTGCCTCAAGGCGGAAAGGACGCGGCTGATAGCATCCAGGACACGGCGCAGCTAGCCGCGCGGGGAAGGTCCGCCCTGCGCGGCGCGGCGATCAGCGGACGTTGCCGTATGACGGCGCACCCAGGCCGGGGCAGCTGCACTGCGCCCCGACCGGCAGCGCCTGCGGCAGCGCGCAGGTGTAGATCCCAGCATAGCACCGGCCACCCAGGGCCACCTCCTGCGCCGGGATGCTGCCGTTCGGGCCGGGGGCGTAGATCGGTGGCTGGCCATAGCCAGGAGCGGGCGGGTAGCCGGCAACCGGGCCGCCAGCCGGAGCGCCGACGCAGCCGGCCAAGGCGAACAAGGTTGCGGACGTTGCGACGCGGGCGAGGATGCGCATGGGTTAGCTCCTGGAGACAGGCACCCAAAAAGCGCGAAGCGGGCGGAAGTTCACTATTGACGAGGTGGTGTAAGCTGTCTCCGTCTCCCGTCCTTTACGGGAGAGCGTCGGGGAGGGTCGTCCGCGCACATATGATTCAGCCTCACGGGATCCGAAGCTCCCTCACCCCGCGCTCTCCTAAAAGAGGGAGCGGGAGAAGGACCCATCAGCCCGCCAGCTTGCCCAGCAGCCGGGCGTGGCTGCGTAGGCCGTGGTGGAAGCAGCGCCATTCGAACTTCTCGTTCGGGCTGTGCACCTGGTCGTCGGCCAGGCCGAACCCCATCAGCAGCGAGTCCACACCCAGGATGCGGCGCATGCTCTCCACCACGGGGATGGAGCCGCCGCTGCCCATCAGCACCGCGGGCCGGCCGTATTCATCCTCCAGCGCGGACCGGGCGGCGGCGACCCACGCGCTGTCCGTGGCGATCTCGATGCCCGGCGCGCTGCCGAACAGCTCGAACGTCACGCGTGCGTCGGCCGGGATGCGGTCGGCGACGAAGCGCTTGAACGCCTCGAACACCGCCGCCGGGTCCTGGCCCGGCACCAGGCGAAACGACACCTTGGCCGAGGCCTGGGCCGCGATCACCGTCTTGCTGCCGGCGCCGGCGTAGCCGCCCCAGATGCCGTTGATGTCGGCGGTCGGCCGCGCCCACATCCGCTCCAGCGGCGCCCGGCCCTGCTCGCCCACCGGCACCGACAGGCCGATGCCGCCCAGGAACCGCCCCTCGTCGAAGCCGAGCGCCCGCCACTCCGCCAGCCGGTCCGGCGACGTCTCGGCCACGCCGTCGTAGAAGCCCGGAAGCTGGATCCGGCCGGTGTCGTCGTGCAGAGCCCCCAAGATGCGGGTCAGCGCGTTGATCGGATTGAGCGCGCTGCCACCGAACAGCCCGGAATGCAGGTCCCGCTTCGCCGCGTGTAGCGTGATCTCCACGTACACCATCCCGCGCAGCCGGGTGGTGATGGCGGGGGTGTCGATGTCCCACATGCCGGTGTCGCTGATAATGGCGATGTCGGCGGCCAGCGCGTCCCGGTGCTCGGCCAGGAACGGTTCGAGGTTGAGGCTGCCAACCTCCTCCTCGCCCTCGATCAGCACCGTCACCGGGCAGGGCGGGCCGCCCGCCGTCTCGTGCCAGGCGCGCAGGGCCTGCAGCCACATCATCACCTGGCCCTTGTCGTCCACGGCGCCGCGGGCCGAGATGCGCGGGCCATGCGGGCCGTCGCTCATTACCGGCTCGAATGGCGGCGTGGTCCACAGCTCGAACGGCTCGGCCGGCTGCACGTCGTAATGACCGTAATAGAGCAGCCGCGGGCCGGGCCCGGTGCCCGCGTGGTGGGCAAGCACGACGGGGAGGCCGGCGGTCGGCAGTACCCGGGCGGTGAACCCGATCGCCGCCAGTTCGGCGCGCAGCCATTCCGCCGCGCGGCCGCAATCGGCGGCGTGGGACGGCTGCGCGCTGACGCTCGGAATGCGCAGCAGCTCGAACCAGCGTGAGCGGGCGGCCCCCAGCCCCGCCTCGACGCGGTCCAGCACGGCAGAGAGGGCCGGTTCCGTCATGGAGTCACTCCATAGGTGTTGAGGAACATGGTCACCGACGCGTCCACCACGCGGGTGAGGAACGCCTCGTCAACCTCGTGCAGCAGCCCGAGCCGCCGCAGCAAGCCGATGCGGGTCTGGCACAGGGCGAAGAACTGGTCGGCGGCGAACGCGGGGTCGCCGATCGCGAGCTTGCCGCTGGCCGCCTGGCGCTCAAGCCAGGCTGCCATGAAATTGGTCGCCCGGGACGGCCCGGTATCGTAGAAGGCACGGGCCAGTTCCGGGAACTTGGCGGCTTCGGCCACCGTCAGGCGGTAGATGGTCAGCCCCGTCTCCGACATCATCATCTGCAGCATGCGCAGGCCGATGGCGCGCAAGCCGGCCGCCGGGTCGCCGTCCGGATCGGGGATGTCGAACACGCGGGCGAGCTTGCAAGCGCATTCGCCAGCCACCCAGGCAGCGAACAGCTCCGCCTTGCCGTCGAAATAATTGTAGAGCGTCCCCTTGGACACGCCGGCACAAGCGGCGATGCGCGACATGCTGGCGCCCTCGTAGCCATCCTGAGCGAACACCTGCGCGGCGCCGTGCAGGATCTGGTCCTGCTTCTCGGGGGTGAGAGCGCCTGTATCCTCGACCAATCGCGCTTGCGCCTTCACCAACTCAACTTGACCTTCGAACCAAACCAGGGTTGTTGTCAAAGTGCTGACCGATCGGTCAGACGCTGGGTAGCCTTCGCTTCCCGCTACAGAGGCGACCGCACGTGAAGCTCTCACCCACGATCCTGGCCGTCCTGATGGTGGGCGGCTGCACCCTCGGCCCGACCTTCGAGCAGCCAAGCCTGTTCGCGCCCAGCTCGTGGTTCGCCAGCCGCCCCGCGCCGCCGCCCGCGGTGCCGAGCCACACCGTGGCCGAACCGGTCGATACGGCATGGTGGCAGTCGTTCAACGACCCCATCCTGACCGAGTTGGCGCAGCAGGTCGCCCGCTCCAACCTCAACGTGCGGCTGGCGACGGTGCGGCTGGCGGAGAGCCGGCTGCAACGCGGCGTCACGGCGGCGGACGAGTACCCGAACTTGAACGGCAACGCCTCCTACACACGGGAGAAGATCAGCGACCGGGGCGTGATCGGCCTGCTCGGCGGCGGCGGGAGCAGCTCCGGCGGGGGGAGCAGCACCAGCGGCGGCAGCGCCGGCACCGGCGGCAGCAGCAGCCTGGGTACTTCCTCCAACGGACTGAGCGGCACCCAGGGCGGCATCCCCACCAGCGTCACGGGCGGCTCCCACTTGCCTTCGTTCAACCTGTTCCAGACCGGCTTCGACTCGACCTGGGAAATCGACCTGTGGGGCCGGGTGCGGCGCGAGGTGGAGTCTGCCGACGCCAACATCGACTCCTCGGCCGAGACCCGGCGGGACATGTTGGTCACCGAGCTGGCGGAGCTGGCGCGGGACTACATCCAACTGCGTGGTCAGCAGCGAGACCTGCAGATCGCGCGTGACACGCTGCGCAGCGAACAGGACAGTCTGCGCATCACGCAGGAGCGGGAACGCGGCGGGCTGACCACGGGTTTGGATTCGGCGAACGCATCCGCACAGGTCGGCACCACGGCCGCGCAGATCCCGCAGCTGGAGGCGCAGGCGGCGACCACCATCAACGCGATCAGCCTGTTGCTGGGCGAGACGCCGGGTGCGCTCACCGCCAAGCTGGCGGAGGCCAAGCCGGTGCCGCCGGTGCCGCCAGCCGTGCCGGTCGGCCTGCCCTCCGAACTGGCCCGGCGCCGGCCGGACATCCGCGAGGCGGAGGCGAAGCTGCACGCCGCGACCGCCGATATCGGCCAGGCGGAAGCGGATTTCTTCCCGAAGGTGACGCTGTCCGGCAGCGTCGGCGTGCAGGCGATCCAGTTCAAGAACCTGGGCAACGTCAGTCCCTTCGGCGCCTTGCAGTTCTCGGGCGGCCCCTCCGTCACGATCCCGATCTTCGAGGGCGCCCGGCTGAAATACACGCTGGACCTGCGCAAGGCGCAGCAGCAGGAAGCCGCTGTGCAATACCAGCAGACGGTACTGCAGGCCTTCCACGACGTGGACAACGCGCTGACCAACTACGCGGCCGAGCAGCTGCGTCGCGAGCAGCTGGCCCGCGCGGTGGATCAGGGCCGCCGCGCGCTGAGCCTGGCGCGGCAGCAATACGTCCAGGGGTTATCGACCTTCCTGGACGTGCTGACGGCGCAGCGCACGGTGCTGGAGGCGGAACAGCAATACGCCGACAGCACGACCACCATATCCACCAACCTGGTCGCGCTCTACAAGGCGCTGGGCGGCGGGTGGGAGACGAGCTTCCCGCGTGGCAGCCCGGCGGAGCAGGCCCCAAAGGGCGTGGGCTTCCCCTTGGGGCAGGCGACTCCGGCTGGCCCGGCGGTTCAGGTCGCGGGCCGCTGACGGCGCCACCGCGAAACGCCTCTCCC
>CAXSEK010000108.1:0-8388 GCA_964235625.1 uncultured Acetobacteraceae bacterium | reverse complement strand
CGCCGCAACGGCGGATGGGCCCGGCGCGTTGGGCCGGCATGACCATCACCCATGTCGCCGTCGTGCTGAACGGCAAGGCCGGCGCCCTGCTGGACCAGGATGAAGCGGGCGGCATGCTGGAGAAGGCGCTGGCCGAGGCCGGGCTGACCGCGACCATCATCCCGCAGGATGCGGGGACCCTGCCCGAGCGCATCAAGCAGGCCGCCGCATCGGGGGCGGAGGCCGTGGTCGTGGCCGGTGGCGATGGGACGGTGGCATGTGCCGGTCAGGCGGCGGCGGGGACGGCGGTGCCGCTCGGCATCCTCCCGTTCGGCACCATGAACCTGCTGGCCAAGGATCTTGGGCTGCCGATCGGGGATGTAGCGAAGGCGCTGGCGGTGGTTGCCCATGGGACCGTGCGCGCGATCGACGTGGGGGACGTGAACGGGCACAGCTTCCTTTGCGCCTCCATGCTCGGCCTGCCCGCCCGGCTCGGCCGCACGCGGGAGGAGACTCGCGGCTCGGCGTTGCAGCTGGTGACGCGCATGGCGCCGGCGGCGATCCGGCTGTTGCGCCTGGCCCGGCGCATGCGGCTGCAACTGAGCCTGGACGGCGAGCAGACGAGGCTGCGCGCAGCGTCGCTGACGGTGACCGTGAATGGCATCGATGAGACGTGCGGGCGCGCGTTCGGCCGCACCCGTCTGGATGGCGGCACGCTCGGCGTGTACGTGATTCGGCGGCTCGGTCTGCGTGAGGCCTTGCGGCTGTGCATGCGCATGGCGGTCGGGCGTTGGCGCAAGGACGGAGCGGTGGCCGAGCACCACGCTGCCGCGGTCAACATCGGCAGCCGCCGCAAGCTGCAGGTGATGAACGACGGCGAGTTGGCCTCGCTTACTCCGCCGTTGCGCTACCGGGTCCGGCCTGGCGCGCTGCAGGTGCTGGTCCCATGACGGTGCGGATCGCGCATATCACGGACCTGCATTTCGGCGCCGAGGACCCGGCCGTGGTCGCGGCGCTGCTGGCGGAGCTAGACGCGGATGCGCCCGATCTGGTGGCGATCAGCGGCGACCTGACGCAGGGGGCGCGGCTGTCGGAATTCCGCCAGGCGCGGGCGTTCATGGACGCGCTCGCCTCGCCGACGCTGGCGGTGCCAGGCAACCACGACATCTCGCCTTACAACCTGCTGGAGCGGTTCGCTGACCCGTACCGGCGCTGGCGGCGCATCATCTCGCCGGAGACGGCGCCGCAGTGGCGGTGCGGCAACGTGGCGGTGCTCGGACTCAATTCGGCGCGGCGGATGGGGCTGACGCTCGATTGGTCCACCGGCCGGGTGACCCGGCACCGCCTGCGCCAGCTGTTGTGCGCGCTGGACGCGTTGCCGGCGGCGATGACCAAAATCGTGGTGATGCACCATCCCCTGCTGCCGCCGAAGGGTGCGCCACAGACGCCGGTCGCGGGCGGTGCCACGGCCGCGCTGCGGGCGATGGCCGCGCATAACGTGAGCCTGGTGCTGGCCGGGCACCTGCACCGGGGCTATGCGCGGCTGGCCTCGCCGGACGGCAAGCCGCCGCTGATCCTGCAGGGGGCGACCGCAACCTCGGTCCGGCTGCGCGGGGAGCCGAACGCCTATAACCAGATCACCATCGGCTCGGACGGGCACGCGGCGGTGCGGGTGCGAAGCTGGGACGGGCATGGCTGGACGACGCAGGACCACCATGACGCCGCGCCGGACGGGCCGATGGTGGAGCGGGCGTCCCCGGATGGGGTTATGGATTGACAGGCATCTGCGGCGGGACTGAGATGCGACTCAGTCGCAGTAGCAGAAGGTGGGTTCCATGCAGACAGTTCGTCCCGGCCAGATGGCCCGTGTCGTGGAGTTGGAGACGGGCATGACGATGACCTTCGGCTGGACGCTGCGGCCGGGTCTGGACCGAGGGGACGCGGATCTGGTGAGTTTGGCGTCTGCGACGCGGGATTCTGCCGAGGGTGATGCCGCTACTTCCTCTCCCGTCCTTCACGGGAGAGGAGAAGGCGTGTCAGGCGCCGGCGACGGTAAGGCCGTCCACGCGCACCGTGGGTGAGTCCACGGCGCGGCGGAGGCGGAGGTCGTTGGCGGGGGTCATGTGAAGGAACATGTCCTTCAGGTTGCCGGCGATGGTGATCTCCGCCACCGGTTCGGCCAGGGCACCGTTGCGGATCATGAAGCCGGCGGCGCCGCGGCTGTAGTCGCCGGTGAGGCCGTTCACACCCATGCCGAGCAGCTCCGTCACGTAGAGTCCTTCCGCCACGTCCGCCATCAGCTCGTTCGGGGTGAGCTTGCCGGGGGCCAGGTAGGCGTTGGACAGGCCGGGGGAGCCGCCGTTGCTGTGGCCGTTTGTCTTGAGGCCGAGCTGCCGTGCGCTGCGGCTGTCCAGCAGCCAGGTGAGCAGGACGCCGTCCTCGACCAGGGCGCTGTTGGCGGTGGGCACGCCCTCGGCGTCGAACGGCTTGGAGCGGGCGCCGCGCAGGCGCCGGGGTTCATCGTAGATCGAGATGCCGGAGGCATAGATCTTCTGGCCCAGGCTGTCTTTCAGGAAGGATGTGCCGCGCGCGACCCCGGCGCCGCTGATCGCGCCCGCCAGGTGGCCGATCAGCCCGCCGGCGACGCGCGGGTCGAACAGGACAGGCATCTTGGCGGTGGCGGGGCGGCGCGGGTTCAGCCGGGCCACGGCCTGCTCGCCGGCGCGGCGGCCGATGGCGGCCGCGTCCTCGAGGTCGGACAGGAAGGTGGCGGAGTGGTAGTCGTAATCGCGCTGCATGCCGGTGCCCTCGCCGGCCAGCGCGGTGGCGCTGACGGAGTGGCTGGTGCGGGCATAGCCGCCGGCGAACCCGGCGCTGGTGGCGAGCAGGAATTCGTAGCGCCCGTAGCTGGCCTCGCCGCCCTCGGAGTTGGTGACGCCGTGCACGGCCCGGGCGGCATCCTCGGCGGTGGCGGCGCGGGCGGTCAGCGCCTCGACGTTGGGTTCGGCCTGGTCCGCCAGCTCCAGCGGGGTCGCGTCCACGGTGCGGGCTTCCTCGGCCAGGCCGCCGAACGGATCCTCCGGGACGACCTTGGCCATCGCGACGGCGCGCTCGGCCAGGGTTGCGAAGCCGGACACCGCCAGCTCGGTGGTGGACACGGAGGCACTGCGCCGGCCGACGAACACCGTCAGCTCGAGGCCACGGCGTTCGGACCGCTCGAGGTGGTCGGTGTGGCCCAAGCGGCGCGAGACGGAGAGCGAGGTGGAGCCGGAGACGGCGGCCTCGGCGGTGTCGGCCCCGGCGGCGCGGGCCCGGTCCAGCAGGGCCGAGAGGAGATCGAGTTGGCTGGCGCTCATGCGGCGAGCCGGTCGGCGATGTCCACCAGATGCGGCACGTGGGCGGCCGGGCCCATGGCGGCGAGCGTCGGGCGGCCGCGGAAGATGCGGCCCGCAGCCCGGCGTACGTCAGCCAGGGTGACGGCCTCGATCCGGGCCACCGTCTCGGCCACCGGCACGATGCGGCCGAACACCTGGAGCTGCCGAGCCAATTGCTCGCAGCGGCTGCCGGTGGATTCGAGCGACATCAGCAGCCCCGCCTTCACCTGGGCGCGGGCGCGGCGCAGCTCGTCCTCGTTCACGTCCAGCTGCACCCGGCGCAGCTCCTCGAGCGTCACGGGGACCAGCTCGCGGGCCTCCTCCTCGCCGGTGCCGGCGTAGATCGCGAACAGGCCGCCATCCATCGCCGGGGCGGTGAAGGAGTAGATCGAGTAGACCAGGCCGCGCCGCTCGCGGATCTCCTGGAACAGGCGGGAGGACATGCCGCCGCCGAGCAGGGTGGAAAGCAGCATGGAGGGATAGAAGTCCGGGTCGCCATAGGCCATGGCTGGGAAGCCGAGCACGATATGGACCTGATCCAGGTCCCGCTCCTCGCGGAACTCGCCCCCGCCGTAGCGGCCCGCCACCACGGCGGGGGCTTGGCCCTGCGGCAGGTCGGCGAAGTGCTCGGTGGCGAGGGCGACCACCCGGTCATGCGTGAGCGCGCCGGCGGCGGCGACCACGACGTTGCTGGCGGTGTAGTGGCGGCGCATGTAGCCGGTCAGCACGTCCCGGTCCATGGCGGTGATGCCGTCCTCGCGGCCCAGCGTCGGGCGGCCCATCGGCTGGTCGGGGTACGCCGTCTCCTGGAAGTGGTCGAACACGATGTCGTCCGGCGTGTCGTTGGCCTGGCCGATCTCCTGCAGGATCACGCCGCGCTCGCGCTCCAGCTCCTCGGGGGCGAAGGTGCTATGGGTGAGGATGTCGCCGATGATGTCGGCGCCGAGGTCGAGGTCCTCCTTGAGCAGCTTGACGTAGTAGGCGGTCTGCTCGCGGGCGGTGTAGGCGTTGATGTGGCCGCCGACATCCTCGACCGCCTCGGCGATGGCCATGGCGGAGCGGCGCGCGGTGCCCTTGAAGGCCATATGCTCGAGGAAATGGCTGGCGCCGTTCTCCGCCGCCGTCTCGTCCCGCGTGCCGGCGGCGACGTAGGCGCCGAGCGAGACGGTCTCCACGCGGTCCATCTGTTCGGTGACGACCATGAGGCCGGAGGGCAGGCGGGTGACCTGGATCATGCGGCGTTCCTGTATGCGAAAGCCCGGATCTGCGCCTCGACGGCGTCCAGGCTGTTGGGGGCGGTGGTGAAGCGTTCCGGCCGGTCATATAGGTCGGCCAGGTGCTTTGGCAGCGCCGGGCGGCGGCCGGTGGCGCGCTCCATGGCGTCCGGGAACTTGGCCGGGTGCGCGGTGGCGGCGGCGATGGTTGGCAGGTGGCGGCACGGCAGGGCGCGGGCCGCGGCGACGCCGATGGCGGTGTGCGGATCTGCTTCGTAGCCGCACTCAGTGTCCAGCCGGCGGATCTCGGCCAGGGTGCCCGCGTCATCCAGGCGGAAGCCGTGCATCAGGGTGGTGGCGCGGTGCCAGGCGGCGTGCGGCACCGCCATGCGGCCGGTCGTGCGGAATCCGGCCATGGCGGCGGTGGTGGCGGCAGCGTCCCGGTCCAGCAGCTCGAACAGCAGGCGCTCGAAGTTGGAGCTGATGGCGATGTCCATCGAGGGCGACAGGCTGGGTTCGACGGCGGCCATGCTCATGTCGTTGCCGGCGAGGAAGCGGGCCAGGATGTCGTTGCGGTTGCTGGCGACCACCAGGCGCGCGACCGGCAGGCCGATGCGGCGCGCGGCCCAGGCGGCGAGCACGTTGCCGAAATTGCCGGTGGGGACGCTGAACGCGACTTCCCGCTCGGGGGCGCCCAACGCCAGGGCGGCGGCCACGTAGTACGGGATCTGGGCGGCGATGCGGGCCCAGTTGATGGAGTTCACGGCGGAGAGCCGCATGTCCGTACGGAACGGCACGTCGGCGAACATGGCCTTCACCAGGTCCTGGCAGTCGTCGAAATTGCCGTCCACGGCGATGTTGACGACGTTCGGCGCCAGCACCGTGGTCATCTGCCGGCGCTGCACCTCGCTGGTGCGGCCCTGCGGGTGCAGGATGGCGATATCCACCCGCGCGCGGTCGCGGCAGGCCTCGATCGCGGCGGACCCCGTGTCCCCGCTGGTGGCGCCGACGATGGTGACGCGCTCGCCGCGGGTGGTGAGCACGTGGTCGAACAGGCGGCCGAGCACCTGCATCGCCATGTCCTTGAAGGCGAGAGTCGGGCCGTGGAACAGTTCGAGCGCCCAGAGGTTGGTCTCCAACTGGACCAGCGGGGCGACCGCGGGGTGGGCGAACCCGGCATAGGCCTGTTGGCAGATGGCTTGCAGGGTGGCGAACGGCACCGACTCGCCGACGAACGGCTGCATGACGCGCGCGGCCAGTTCGGCGTAGGGCAGGCCGCGGAGGGCACGCAGGTCGGCGTGGGAGAAGGCGGGCCAGGTTTCGGGCATGAACAGGCCGCCATCTTCCGCGAGGCCGGCCAGCAGCACGCCGGCGAAGTCACGTGCGGGGGCGTGCCCGCGGGTCGAGATGTAGCGCATGCGGGTATGTTAGCCCCAGACCGGGGTGCGGACCAACGGGGATTGAGCCTCGAAGTGAGGGAGCTTGGGATCCCGTGACACCTGGGTGGACTGTGCGTGCTCGGCCTTCACCCCGACCCTCTCCCGTTAAGGACGGGAGAGGGAGACGGTCGGTCAGTGCCCCGCGTTACTGCCGGAGAAGTCCGGCGCGGCCAGGCCGGAGGCGGCCAGTTGTGACGACAGCGCCGCCTTCAAGCGGTCCAGGCCGGGTTTGCTGGTGGCTTCGCAGCGAGCGACCAACACCGCTTGGGTGTTGGAGGCGCGGAGGAGCCACCAGCCGTCCGCCGTGGCCACGCGGACGCCATCGATGTCGGCGACGGTGGCGCCTTCGGCTTTCAGGCGGGCGGCGACTTCCTCGATCACGCCGAACTTGCGGGTGTCCGGGCAGTCGAAGCGCAGTTCCGGGGTGTTGATTACCTGCGGCATCGCCTCGCGCACGGCGGACAGCTTGCCGGGCATGCGCGCCACGATGCCGAGCAGGCGGACGGCGGCGTAAAGCGCGTCGTCGAAGCCGTACCAGCGGTCGGCGAAGAAGACGTGGCCGCTCATCTCGCCGGCTAGCGGGGAGCCGGTCTCGGCCATCTTGGCCTTGATGAGGGAGTGGCCGGTCTTCCACATCAGCGGCGTGCCGCCGGCGCGGCCGATCTCGTCGAACAGGACCTGGCTTGCCTTCACGTCGGCGATGATGGTGCCCTTTGGGTGAGTTTTCAGCACGTCGCGCGCCAGGATCACCAGCAACTGGTCGCCGAACAGCATAGCGCCGCTGTCGTCCACCACGCCGATGCGGTCCGCGTCGCCGTCGAACGCGATGCCAAGGTCCGCACCCTGCTCCCGCACGGCGGCGACCAGCTGCTCGAGGTTCTTCGGCACCGTCGGGTCGGGGTGGTGGTTCGGGAAACGGCCGTCGATGTCGCCGAACAATACGGTGTGCTTGCCGGGCAACGTGCGGACCAGGCGCTGCAGCACCGCGCCGGCGGCGCCGTTGCCGTTGTCCCAGACGACGTTGAGGATACGGTCGCCGCCGTCCCAGTCGGTGATCAGCCGGGTGACGTATTCGGCGGCCACGTCCACGTCGCGCACCGAGCCCGGCGCTTCCGCCACCACGTCCCCGGCGGCGGCCAGGGTGCCGATCTGCTGGATCTGCTCGCCGAAGAAGGGCTTGCGGCCGAGCATGAACTTGAAGCCGTTATAGTCGGGCGGGTTGTGGCTGCCCGTCACCATCACGGCGCCCGCCGTCTCCTGCGTGGTGGCCGTGTAGTACAGCATCGGCGTCGGGCAGAGGCCGACCCGCAGCACCTCCAGCCCGCAGGCCACCAGGCCGCGGACCAGCTCAGGCTCCAGGTCGGGCGAGGACAGGCGGCCGTCATAGCCGACCGCGACCGTCTTGCCGCCGCCGCGGACGAGGATGCTGCCGAAGCAGCGGCCGATCGCGAACGCGTCCGCCGGGTGCAGGGTGCGGCCGACCACGCCGCGGATGTCGTACTCCCGGAGGGAGGTCGGGTCGAAATCGTGGTGGAACGGCATCGGCACCTCAATCACGGTATTTGGTGAGGAACTTGCGGACGGCGGCGCTGAGGTCGGGGCGTTGCAGCGCGAAGGCGATCTGCGCCTCGAGGAAGCCGGCCTTGTCGCCGCAGTCGAACCGCTCGCCCTCGTAGCGCAGGCCGTGGAACGGGACGTGGCCGATCATCTTGGCCATGGCATCGGTCAGCTGCACCTCGTTGCCGGCACCGCGCTCCATCTTGGACAGGTGCTGCAGCACTTCCGGCATCAGCACGTAGCGGCCGATGATCGAGAGGTTGGAGGGGGCGACTGCCGGGTCCGGTTTCTCCACCAGGCCCTTGACGTCCACCAGGCGGCCGTTATCGCTGCCGATCTCGAGGATGCCGTAGCGGTTGGTCTGCTCGCGCGGCACCTCGGTCACGGCGACCACGTTGCCGCCGGTCTCCTGGTAGGCGTCGGCCAGCTGCTTGGTGCAGGGTGTCTTGCTGAGCACGAGGTCATCCGGCAGCAGGATGGCGAACGGGTCGTCACCGATGAAGGCGCGGGCGCACCAGATGGCGTGGCCGAGGCCGAGCGGCACCTGCTGGCGGACTGTGGCGATGGAGCCGGGCTGCACCGCCATGTCCCGCAGCATCTGCATGATCTCGTGCTTGCCGCGCTCCTTGAGGGTCGCTTCCAGCTCGAACGCGATGTCGAAATGCTCGACCAGGCCGGTCTTCCCGCGGCCGGTGACCATGCAGAACTGCTCGATCCCGGCGGCGCGGGCTTCTTCGACCGCGTATTGGATCAGCGGCTTGTCGACGACCGGGAGCATCTCCTTCGCCGTCGCCTTGGTCGCCGGGAGGAACCGGGTTCCAAGCC
>CAXSEK010000107.1:0-8398 GCA_964235625.1 uncultured Acetobacteraceae bacterium | reverse complement strand
TTCCCGCACGAGTTCAGCGGCGGGCAGCGCCAGCGCATCGGCATCGCCCGCGCCCTGGCCCCCGGTGCGGACCTGATCATCTGCGACGAGGCGGTCAGCGCGCTGGACGTGTCGGTGAAGGCGCAGATCATCAACCTGCTGTCGGACCTGCAGGACGAGTTGGGCCTGGCCTTGCTGTTCATCAGCCATGACCTGGCCATCGTCGAGCACCTGACGCACCGGGTCGCCGTGATGTACCTGGGCAAGATCGTGGAACTCGCCGACCGCCGCAGCCTGTTCGCCAACCCGCAGCATCCCTACACCCGCGCCCTGCTCTCCGCCGTGCCGGTGCCCGACCCTCTGGCCAAGCGCGACCGCATCATCCTGAAGGGTGACGTCCCGAGCCCGATCAACCCGCCCAAGGGCTGCCGCTTCAACACCCGCTGCCCCTACGTCTTCGACCGCTGCCGGGTGGAGGAGCCCCTGCTGCGCGACAAGGCTCCGGGCCAAAAAGCCGCCTGCCACCTCGACGAGCTCCCAGAACTCCACCCGATCCCGGTGTAGGGCGCATAAGTGCAGCGCCATGCGCCACCGTTTGCATCAGCCGAAGCTTGCAGAATGCAATAGTGAGATGCGAGTGGGTCGGGGAGAGCGGCGAGGTCCTCGCCATATACCGCGACCAGGTTCTCCACCCCCACTGCCGCCGTCATCAGTTCGCGCGCGATGTTGAAACGCTGGTGGAGGCGCTAGCGTGCAGCCCGGCAGTGACGACGAGCCGCGGAGCCGTCAGCCCTGCCACTCCGGCGGGGCCACCGCGCCCACTTGGCCGGTGATCCGGCCATAGGCCTCGGGCCGCCGGTGCCGGTCGAACGCGAAGATCGTCGTGCGTCCCAGCGTGCACGCGTCCAAATCGCAATCGGCGGTGATCAGCTCGTCACTCCAGCTGGTGGCCTCGGCCATGATCTCGCCCTGCGGGTTCACGATGATCGAGTTGCCGAACAGTTCGCAGCCATCCTCCACCCCCGCCTTCGCGGTGGCCACGGCGAAGGTGGCATTCTGGTAGGCTCCCGCCTGGATGCTGAGATGGCTGTGCAGCACCCGCAGGTGATGCGCCTCGAACCCGCGCGCATCCTGGTTGATGGAGGGCGTGTTGTAGCCGAGCATCACCAGCTCGACCGATTGCAGCCCCAGAACGCGCCACGCCTCCGGCCAGCGTCGGTCGTTGCAGATCATCAGCCCCGCATTGACCGGCATGCCGCCGACCGGCGCCCGCACCACCGGGAAGCCGAGATCCCCCACCTCGAAATACCGCTTCTCCAGGTGCTGCACGGTGCGGGCCGGGTCATACTCGGCGTGGCCAGGCAGATGCACCTTGCGGTATTTCAACATCACCTGGCCGTCCGGGTTGACCAGGATCGCGGTGTTGAAGTGCCGGTTGTCCGGCGTGCGCTCGGCGTAGCCCAGATGGAACGCGATGCCGAAGCGCCGCGCCGCCTCGAATAGCGGGGCGGTCTCGTTGGACGGCATCGCCGTCTCGAACCAGCCATCTGCCTCCGCCCGGTCCTCGTGGTAGTGGCGCGGGAAGAAGGTGGTGAGCGCCAGTTCGGGGAACACCACGACCTGCACGCCGCGGGCTTGGGCGCGCTCCATCAGCCGCACCATGCGGCCGACGGCTTCGGCACGGGGCTCCGCACGCTGGATGGGCCCGAGCTGGGCGGCGGCGACGGTCAGCAGACGGGGCATCGGCGACAGCTTTCAAAACGCGGACGGCAGGAAGTGCCGTCAGCCGCCAGGCTGTCCGCCCGCCACACCCTGGTCAAGCTCCTCAATCCCGGTCGGAGTGCCCCAGCCCACGGTCCGGCGCCACCTGGTCGCGGACCCGCCGCTTCAGCGTCTTGACATCGGGGAAGCCGCCATCGCGTACCCGGTCCCAGACCAGTTCGCCATCGACCTCGATCTGGAATATACCGCCCGTGCCGGGTCGCAGTGCCACCTCTTGCAGCTCCCCCTCGAAGGTCGACAGCAGCTCCTGCGCCATCCAGGCCGCCCGGAGCAGCCATCGGCATTGCGTGCAGTATGCGATCGAGACCCGTGCCCCCCGACGCGGGTCCGCCCCCACTCCGCTCAGGACTCACCCATAGACGCAGCCGATCCGGGCGGGGTGACGCCGGCTTGGCCCGTGATGGCGCCGTACCATTGCGGGCGGCGGTGGGCGGCGAAGTCGAACATCTTCTCCTTGCCCTGGCGGCAGGCATCCAGGTCACATTCGGCGACCACGACCTCGTCGGCCAGCGTCCGCGCCTGCGCCACGATCAGCCCGTTCGGGTCCACGATGCAGGAGCCGCCGATCAGCCCGGAGCCGTCCTCGTCGCCCGCCTTGGCCACCGCCACCGCCCAGGTCGCGTTCATGTAGGCGTTGGCCTGCACCACCAGTTGCGCGTGGAACGTGCGGCGCCCGGCATCCTCCGCCGTGCCGCCATTCGGGTCGTAGGCGGCGGAGTTGTAGCCGCAGCAGACCAGCTCAACGCCTTGTAGCCCGAGCATCCGCCACGATTCGGGCCAGCGGCGGTCGTTGCAGATCATCATGCCCAGTACGCCGCCGGCCAAGGCTGCGGGCGCACGCCAGGCGGGGAAGCCAAGGTCGCCGTAGCTGAAATACCGCTTCTCCAGCTGGTGGAACCGGTCATCAGGCCGCGGCGCGACGGAGCCGGGCAGGTGGATCTTCCGGTAGGTCCCGATCGTGCCACCATCGGGCCCGACCAGGATGGCGGTGTTGAACAGCGCGGCATCCGCCCGCTCCGCATACCCGATGCTGAAACCCACGCCGAGCGCGCGCGCGCGATCGAACAGCGGCTGCACAGCCGGGTTCGGCATGGCGGCTTCGGTGAATGCGTCCAGCTCCGCCGCGTCCAGCAGCCAGCGCGGGAAGAAGGTGGTGAAGGCGAGCTCCGGGAACACGACCAGCTTTGCCCCGGCCTGCGCCGCCTGCTCCAGCAGCGCCACGATCCGGTCCAGCGTCTGCGCCCGGGTGTCAGCGCGCTGGGTCGGGCCCATCTGGGCCGCGGCGACGACGAGGCTGCGAGGCATCACGCCACCCCGCGCCGCAGGAACCGCCCCGTGCCCGGCGTGGCCAGCACGGCCGCACCGTCCCACACCACTTGGCCGCGCAGCAGCGTGGCGGCGACGCGCGCGCGCAGGCGGCGGCCGTGATACGGCGACCAGCGCAGCTCGGGGCGGTCCTGAATGGCCGCCTCGTCGAAGCTGAACTCGCCCGGCTCCAGCACCAGCAGGTCGGCGTCCTTGCCCGGCGCGAGGCTGCCCTTGCGCCCGTCCAGGCCGTGGTGCCGCGCCGGCCGCTCGGCGCAATACATGGCCATCAGCGTCAACGGCAGGCCACGCTCCATCAGCAACGTGGCCATCAGCGGCGCATAGCTCTGCATCCCGGTCAGGCCGGCGCCACATTCGAAGATGTTGGCCGAGCGCTTGCGGTCGGTCGGCCACGGCGCGTGATCGGTGGAGACGTAGGCGATCTCGCCCGCCTCCAGCGCCGCCCACATGCGCTCCACCTCCGCCGCCGTGCGGAACGGCGGATTGCATTTGCCCCGGCCGCCGAGGCGCACGATGTCCGCCTCCGTCATGCACAGATACTGGATGCATGCCTCGCCCGTGGCCTGCCCGCCCGCCGCCCGGAACCCCGCCGCGATGGCGAACCCGCGCGCGACGGAGGAGTGAGCGATGTGCACGTGCGCACCGGTCGCCAGCCCGATCTCGAAGATCTCGTTGTCCGCCATCGTCTCGGCCAGCGGCGGCCGGGTGCGGCAATGCATGATCGCGTCCGTCTGCCCGGCCGCCAGCGCGTCGGCGGTCAGCCGCTCCACCAGCTCCTGGTCCTCGTTATGGACGGAGACGGGCAGGCCGGTCTTCGCGATGGCGGCAAACGCCTCCACCATCGCCGGGTGGTCGATGCGGGGGAAGCGCACCGCATCGTATTCGTAGGTGGACAGCTTGAACGAGCACACCCCGCCCTCGGCCAGCCCTGCGACGGCGTCCGCGCCGCCATGCTTCGCGATTGTGCCGTACAGCGCCACGTCCACATGCGCCGTGCGGTCCACCCAGCCGATCTTGTCGGCCAGCAGGGCTGCCGTGGTGACGGCCTGCGGCACGTCGTAGGGCATGTCCACGCACGTCGTGACCCCACCGGCGGCGGCGGAGCGCGTGGCCCCCTCGATCCCGGCCCAGCCGATCGCGGAACTGGTGTGCATGTGCCCGTCCACCAGGCCGGGAAGGACGAAGCGGCCGGTGTGGTCGTGGATCGTGGCGGCTTGCGGCGGGGTGCCGGTGCCGATTGCGGCGATCCGCTCGCCGTCTATCGCGACCCAGCCGTCCTGGAGCAGCTCGGTGGCAGTGACGATGGTGCCGCGGACCAGGGTGTCGTGCATGGATGCTCCTTTGCCAGGGACGATAAGGCGCGCGCCGGGGGGCGGCAACGGGCCCGGCCGCTGCTGATTTGACAGCGTGCATGGCTGACGCGAAAACGCCGCGCTCGCTACACTGCGAACCGGAACCGTCATGCCCGTGCACGCCTTCATCTTCCCCGGCCAGGGCAGCCAGTCGGTCGGCATGGGGCGGGACCTCGCCGCCGCCTTCTCCCCCGCGCGCGAGGTGTTCGGCGAGGTGGACGACACGCTGAACCAGAAACTTTCCAAGCTGATGTTCGAGGGGCCGGCCGAGGACCTCACGCTGACCGAGAACACGCAGCCGGCACTGATGGCGATGTCGCTCGCGGTGCTGCGGGTGATGGAGGCGGAGGGCGGCTTCAAGCTGCGGGAGCGTGCGGTGGTGGTGGCCGGGCACTCGCTCGGCGAATACAGCGCGCTGGCGGCGGCGGGCAGCCTGGGCATCGCCGAATGTGCCCGGCTGCTGCGCCGGCGCGGCGAGGCGATGCAGCGCGCCGTCCCCGCCGGGGAGGGAGCCATGGCCGCCCTGCTGGGCACCGACCTCGAGGCCGCCCGCGCGATCTGCGCTGAGGCGGCGGAGGTGGTGGAAGAGGGCGTCACCCGCCGCGAGGTGGTGGAGGCGGCCAACGACAATGGCGGCGGCCAGGTGGTGATCAGCGGCCACCGCGCGGCCGTGGAGCGAGCGGTGGAACTGGCCAAGGCGCGCGGCGTCAAGCGCGCGATGCTGCTGCCGGTCTCCGCCCCGTTCCACTGCGCGCTGATGGCCCCGGCGGCCGAGGTGATGGCGGACGCGCTGGGCCAGGCAACCCTGCTGGCGCCCGCTGTGCCGCTGATCGCCAACGTCTCGGCCGCCAAGGCGACCGACCCGGACGACATCCGCAACCTGCTGGTGCAGCAGGTGACAGGCACGGTGCGGTGGCGCGAGTGCATCCTGTCAGCGGTGGGACTGGGCGTGGACAGCTTCGTCGAGCTCGGCGCCGGCAAGGTGCTGTCCGGCCTGGTGCGCCGCGTGATACCGGACGCACGGGCCGCCGCCGCGGGCACCCCGGCAGAGATCGAGGCGGTATTGAAGACGCTATGAGCAAACCGGCGGCGTGATCCTGCGCTGGGGTTACGTCAGGAGTATGCTCGATGTCCCGAATGATCTGCCTTGCCCTGCTGTCCACCGCCGCCCTTGGTGGTTGTGCCGCGCTACAGCACAACGCCGTGGAGGATCGGGAGAGCCAGCTCTCCGCCGCCGGCTTCAGCGTGCTGCCGGCAAACACGCTGTCGCGGCAGACCATGCTGGCCACGCTGCCGCCCAACCGCGTGTCACAGATCATCAAGGGCGACACCGTCACGTACGTCTATCCGGACCAGGTAATTTGCCACTGCCTCTACACCGGCGGACAACAGGCCTTCGCGCAGTATGCCGCCTACGTGCAGCAGCGCCGGATCGCGGACGAGCAGGTCACGGCGGCCCAGATCGGCTTCGACGGCGGCTGGGATTGGGGTCCTTGGGGCGGCTACGGCGGCTGGCGGTAGCCCGTAGCGCTCTCGGGCGATGCGGGAAGCACCGGTCCCGCCAGCCATGCTCCTTGCCTGCCGATGGTCCCGCATTGCCAAAACGCGATACGGACTACGCGTGCTGATTGCGCCAGCGTAGGTCATGAGCGGAGCGCCATGCGCCACGGACGCGACTGGCGGTGGAGACTAGGTGCGATTGGCCTGGACGGGGCCGATCCTGCGGCGCTTGACGCTTTGCTCATGCGCCCCACGGCTCAACCCAACACCGCCCCCAAGAACTCCCGCGTCCGAACCTCCCTCGGCCCGGCAAACACCTCCCGAGCCGGCCCCGCCTCCACCACACGCCCGTGGTCCATGAAGGCCACCCGGTGGCCCACCTCCCGCGCGAAGCCGAGTTCGTGGGTCACCACCAGCATCGTCGTGCCGCGCTCGGCCAGGTCCCGCATCACCGCCAGCACCTCGCTCACCAGTTCGGGGTCGAGCGCCGAGGTGGGCTCGTCGAACAGCATCAGCCGGGGCTGCATCGCCAGCGCGCGGGCGATGGCGACGCGCTGTTGCTGGCCGCCGGAGAGCTCAGCGGGGTAGGCGGCGGCCTTGTGCGCCAGCCCCACTTGGGCCAGCAGCGCTCGTGCCGCTGCCTCCGCCGCCGCGCGCTCCTGCCGCAGGACGTGCACCGGCCCTTCCATGACGTTGCCCAGCGCCGTCATGTGCGGGAACAGGTTGAAGCGCTGGAACACCATGCCGGTGGCACGGCGCTGCCGGGCGATGTCGCGCTCGGCAAGCGGATGCAGCCGGTCGCCAGCGCGGCGATAGCCGACCAGCTCGCCCTCCAGCCACAAGCCGCCGCGGTCGAACCGCTCCAACTGGTTGACGCAGCGCAGGAACGTGGTCTTGCCCGAGCCGGACGGCCCGATCAGGCACAGCACCTCGCCGCGCGCCACCTCCAGCGTCACGTCCGCCAGCGCCTGCACGGGGCCGTAGGACTTGCCTACGCCGATGGCCCGCACGACCGTGGTCATCGCAACAGGGCGGCGCCGCGGGCGAACCGGCGTTCCAGCCGCGCCTGGCCCAGCGACAGCGCCGTCACCACCACCAGGTACCAGAAGGCGGCCACGAACAGCAGCTCCATCACCTTGGCATTGGCGTAGTAGATGTTCTCGGCATTGTGCAGCAGCTCGGCATACTCGATCACGCTGGCGAGCGACGTCGTCTTGACCAGGCCGATGAACTGGTTGCCGAGCGGCGGCACCACCACGCGCATGGCCTGCGGCAGGATGATCCGGCGCAGTGCCAGGCCGCCGGGCATGCCGATGGACCGCGCCGCTTCGTACTGCCCCGTATCGACCGAGAGCAGCCCGGCGCGCACGATCTCGGACACGTAGGCGCCCTCGTTGATGCCCAGGCCGAGCAGGGCCGCCACGAAGGGCGTCATCACGGTCACCGCGCGGGCGGACCAGACCCCGGGGATACCAATCACGGGGAAGATCAAGGCCAGGTTGAACCACAGCAGGAGCTGGAGGATCACGGGGGTGCCGCGGAACAGCCAGGCGTAGCCGATCGCGACTGCCCGCAGCACGGGATTGGCGGAGGTTCGCGCCACCGCCGCCGCCACGCCGAGCACGATGCCCATCGCCATCGCAGCGACCGACATGACGATCGTGTTCAGCAGCCCCGCCATGATGGTCGGCCAGGTCAGGTAGCGGCCCGTCGCCGCCCAATCGATCTTCCCGGTGGCAAAGGCCCGCACCAGGAGGGCTAGCAGCACCAGGATCACCGCCGCGGCCGAGAGCCGGCCCCAATGCCAGGGCCGGACATGCCGCAGCTGCGCGATATCCAGCGCAGCCCCGGTCGGGTTCATCGAACCGGTTCGGTGTTCACCGTGGGCGCGGGGGAGGCGCTCGACTCCAGGCTCCACTTCTTGATCAGCGCCGTGTAGGTGCCGTCGGCATAGAGCGCGTTCAGCGCCCCCAGCACGCCGTCGCGCAGCGCCGGGTCGGTCTTGGCGATGGCGATACCCTGGAAGTTCTTGGTGAACGGCGCGCCGACGATGCGGTAGGTGTCCGGCTCGGCCTGCAGCAAAGCGGGCAGGGTCTCGCTGCCTTGCACCCCAGCATCGACCCGGTCCTGCTTCATCTCCGTCCACACCAGCGGCCCGCGGTCCACGCCTACGACCTCCATGGCCGGCTTGCCCGCCTGCTCGCAATGCGCGGTGCTCCAGGCGGCGATGAAGGCGGGGAAGTTGGTGCTGCGGACGGTGCCGACCTTCTTGCCGCACAGCGCGTCCATCGTCGTGGCCGCGCTGTCCTTCAGCACGAAGAACTGCGCGCCGGTGTTCAGGTAGTCGATGAAATCCATGCTGTCCCGACGCGCCGGCAGGTCGCTGATGCCGGACAGGATCATGTCCGCCCGCCCGGTCTGCAGCGAGGGGATGAGCTGGGCGAAGGTGCCCTCCTGCC
>CAXSEK010000106.1:0-8407 GCA_964235625.1 uncultured Acetobacteraceae bacterium | reverse complement strand
TTCCAGAGCTGCCAGAGGCCGCGGAGCCCTAGGCGGCCCATGTTGATGTCATTGGAGCGGGTGGTGACAAGCAAATTCCCGGCCCGCCGTGTCCGTCCAGCCGGGATATTCGCGCCGGCAGATCTCGGTTGCCACGGGGCAGCGTGGGTGGAAATGACAACCGGCCGGTGGCGCGGATGCCGACGGTATTTCGCCGGTCACCCGCGGCAGGGCGCTTCGCCGCGCCGGATCGGGGATCGGTGAGGCTTCGCAGAGCATGCGTGTGTAAGGATGGCGCGGCCGCTCGAACACCTCGCTCACTGCCCCTTGCTCCACGATGCGGCCGAGATACATCACCGCGACCCGCGCGCAGAACCAGCGGATGACGGCCAGGTCGTGACTTACGAAAAGGAAACCGAGCCCGCGCCGCGCTTGTAGACTCCTGAGCAACGTCAGGATTTGCGCCTGCACGGACACATCGAGAGCGGAGACCGGTTCGTCCGCCACCAGGAGTTCGGGTTCCAGCACCAGCGCCCGCGCGATGCCGATGCGTTGGCGCTGGCCGCCGCTGAACGCGTGGGGATAGCGTTCGAACGCCGACGGGTTGAGGCCCACTTCTTCCAGCAGGGAAGCGGCCCGGGTCCGGGCTGCAGCACCGCTTGCCACGCCATGTACCCGAAGTGGCTCCACCAGGGTCTGCCCTATGGTCCGCCGCGGGTTGAGGGAGGAGAACGGATCCTGGAACACCATCTGCATGCGCCGCCGCAGCCGCAACAGCTGGGCACCGCGCGCGGCGAGCACGTCCTCGCCGGCGAAATGCACCGACCCGGCGGTCGGCTCGACCAGGCGCAAGGCCAAACGGGCCAGGGTGGACTTCCCGCAGCCGCTCTCGCCCACCAGCCCGAACGACTCGCCTGCCTGCACCGAGAGCGTCACGCCATCCACCGCCCGCACCAGGGACGTGTTTGTCCGCGCGAAACCGCGATGGGCGGTGAAGTGCTTGGCAAGCCCCTCCAACCGCAACAGAGCGGTCATAAGCCGCCCAGCGTAGGGTCGCCCGCGTCGCGCAAACCGTCGCCGAGCATGTTGAGGCCCAACACCAGCAGCAGGATCGCCAGGCCGGGGAAGACCGAGAGCCACGGCGCGTCCAGGATGCTCTCGAAACCATCCCTGAGCATGCTGCCCCAGCTCGGCGCCGGCGGCTTGATGCCGAGCCCGAGGAACGACAGCGCCGCCTCAGTCCGGACCGCATCGGCCATCCACAGTGTCGCCATTACCAGCACCTCCGAGATCATGTTCGGCAGGATGTGGACGAACAGGATGCGCGCATTGCTGAAGCCGAGCGCGCGCCCCGCTTCCACATAGGCGCGCTGGCGCAGGCTGAGCACGGGTGCGCGGGCCACCCGGGCGAATGGCGCGATGGCTGTCAGGGCGATGGCGAAGACGAGGCTCTGCAATGACGGGCCGATCAGCGCCACCACGATCAACCCGAGGATCAGGCTCGGGAAGGACAGCAGCACGTCCATCACCCGCATGGCGAACTGGTCGATGCGCCCGCCGACATAGCCTGCGACCAAGCCGATCGTGCCGCCCACCAGCATCGCGGACGCGACGGACAGGAACGAAACCAGCAGGGAGAAACGGGCGCCCCACAGCAACCGCGATAGCACGTCGCGCCCGAAATTATCCGCCCCCAGCGGGTAGCCGGCACCCGGCGGCGCCAGTTGATCGACGATGTTCTGCTCGATCGGGTCGGCCGGCGACAGGATCGGCGCGCCGAGGGCTGCCAGCACGATCAAGAGGCAGAGCAGCCCGCCCACGCTCGACGTCGGGTGGTACCGGATCCAACCGAGCACCGCACGCAGCCGCGTCATGCCTCGCGCACCCGCGGGTCGAGTAGGCCGTAGGCGACGTCGGTCAGCAGGTTCACCACCACGATCAGGAAGCAGTAGATCACCAACAGGCCCTGCAGCATGGTGTAGTCCCGCTGGTTCAGCGCGCCGACGATGATGCGGCCCAGGCCGGGGCGGCTGAACACGATCTCGGTCAGCACGGAGTTGCCGATCAGGATGCCGACATACAGGCCGACGATCGTAACGATGGGCAGGGACGCATTGCGCAGCCCATGCCCCCACACGACCCGGCGCCACGGCACCCCCTTGGCCCGCGCCGTGCGCATGTAGTCCTCCCGCAGCACTTGCAGCATGGTCGAGCGCGTGACCCGGGTGATGTAGGCCGCCATCACCGTCCCCAGCGTCACCGCTGGCAGCACGAGCTTGTAGAGGCGGTCGACCGGATTGCTCATGTCCGTGCTGCCGATGACCGGGAACAACCGCCAGTGCAGGCCGAACAGCAGCAGGAGGAAGATGCCGGAAACGAACACCGGAAGGGACAGCCCCAACAGGGACCCGATCCGCACGGCGAAATCGATGACGCCGTTGCGGTAGACGGCGGCGTAGACCCCTGCCGGCACGCCGATGGCCGTCCCGACCAGCACCGACGCGACCGCAAGGTCGATCGTGTAGGGCAGCACGGCGGCCACTTCCCCCAGCACGGAGCGCCCGGTGACCATGCTGCGGCCGAAATCGCCGCCGAGCGACTGGCCGAGGAAGGCGAGGTATTGCGCCCAGATCGGCCGGTCCAGCCCGAGCCGGACGTGGAGTTCCGCGATGGCGCCCGGGGTCGCCTGGTCGCCAAGGATCGTCATCGCCGGGTCACCTGGGACGATGCGCACGATGACGAACACCAGCGTCAGTACGGCCAGCAGGGTGGGCACTGCCGCCAAAAGCCGGCGCGCCGCGTAGGAGATCACGCCGGCTGCGCCCTTACTTCAAGCCCGACGCCTCCGTCAGCAGCGGGCCGAGCGACATCGATCCAGTCTGGGGAAAGCCGAAGTCGAAATCATCATGATGCGCCCATACCTGCAGCGTCTCCACGAGCGGCACGGCGCAGACGGCGGCGATGATCTTGCGCTGCGCCTCCGCCCACTCCTGTGCCTGCTTGGCCAGGTCCACCTCGACCCGTGCCGCGTCGATCTCGGCGTCGGCGGCATTGCAATGGCTGAAGTTGGTCACGGCCGTCGGCCCGAGCACGATGCTGCGGGATGCGAAGAACTGCGACAGATACACGTCGGCCACCGGAAAGCGCGCGGCGGCGTAGAACGACATTGGGCTGAGGTCCTGCCGGATCATCTGGTGATAGGTCGCGTGCTCCACCACGTTCATGTCGACGGTGATGCCGACGCGCTTGAGCTGCGCCTGCACCACCTGCATCAGCGCCAGGCTGTTGGGCTCCTGCGTCATCACCATCTTGACGGTCACGCCGTCCTTGTAACCGGCGTCGGCGAGCAACTGCTTGGCCTTGGCCGGATCGTAGGGCAACAAGCCGTTATCGGCCGTGAAGCCGAGATAGCCGCTTGGGATGACGCTCTTGGGCTCACGCGCCACGTCCGCCCCGCGCCAGCGCAGGATTTCCGCACGGTTGATGCCGTAGGCGATCGCCTGCCGCACCCGTATGTCGTCGAGCGGCTTGGCGGTGATGTTCAGGTAGATCTGCGACAGCTCCGCCGGGTCCATCACATCGGTCACCACGTGCGGGACCAGCTTCATGCGGGCCACCCATTTCTGGTCCTGGGTGCCGTCGCCGAGGTCGATCTCCCCATTCTCGAACGCCAAATCCCGCGAAGCGCTGGACGGCATGAAGCGGTAGCTGATCGAGGTGATCTTGGGCTTGCCGCGGAAGTAGGCATCGTTGGCCGCCAACTCCAGCGACTGGCTGGGCGCCACTGACTTGAACATGAACGGTCCGGTGCCGACCGGCGCCCGCTTGAAGCCGTCACCGCGTTCGGCATAGGCCTTCTTCGACAGGATGAACCCGCCGGAGTAGTTGGCGACCAGGCCGAGCAGGCTGGGGACAGGCTGCTTCAGCGTGATCTTGACGGTGTAGGGATCGACCGCCTCGACCGATTGGAACTGCGCGTAGTCGGCGGCGAAGGCGGAGGTCGCGGACTTGGCGGCCTTTCCGTAGCTGAACACGACGTCGTCGGCCGTCATCTCGCCGTAGCCGCCATGGAACTGCACGCCGCGGCGCAGGTGGAAGATCCAGGTCTTGCCGTCCTCGCTCTCTTCCCAGCTCTGCGCCAGGTCGGGCTCCAGCGTCTTGGGATCGATCGTGCCGGGCTTGAACCGCGTCAGTGCGTTGAAGATCCAGGCGACGGGCACGCGGTCCTGCGTGCCGACAGCGAAGTCGGGGTCCAGCGTGCCGATATCCTGCGAGAAGATCGAGACCGTGACGGCCGATCTCGGCGCGGCCGCAGCCACGCCGTTGAAGGCAAGCGCCAGGCCAAGCAGCGCGGTCGGCAAAACCTTCTTCATCGCAGAATCCCTCGGGGTTGCCGCCATCCTAGCGACAGGCCGGTGTGGAATGACAGGGTGCAAGCCCACGCCGCGGCCGTTCCATCAGCCATGCAGCGTCACCGGTGCGGAGGGGGCGTTCCAGCCCTCGAAGCGGGCGAGCCGGAAGGGTGCGATATCCAGTTCGGGCGGGCGGTCCTGCACCAGCCGCGCCAGGATCTTGCCCGTCACCGGACCGAGGCAGAAGCCATGGCCGGAAAAGCCCATCGCGACCACCAGGCCGGCGATCTGCGGCGGAGCGTCGATCACCGGCAGCGCATCCGGCGTCAGGTCGATCAGCCCGGCCCAGACCGCGTCGATCGATGCCTCGGCGAAGGCCGGAACGACGGCCGCGAATGCTTCGACGGTGAGCCTGATGCTGCCGGCGGTCGGCGCCACCGCCGGGCGGGGCGAAGCCGCCATCCGGCCTGTCCAGGGCAGCAGGCCGCTGGTGACCCGCCAGCGGCCATCCGCCTCCTGCCGTCCGGCGCAGTCCGCGTTGGCGACGCCGATCACCTGATCCAGCACCGTCTCACCCGGCACGGAGCGCAGCACGGTGACCATCGGTATCTCGAGCGGCACGTGCAGGCCGAGCGGCTGCAACAGCTCGTTGCCGAAGATCCCGGCCGCCAGCACCACACGGCCGGCCGGGATCACATCGGTCTCGGTCCGCACCCCGGTGACCGCGCCGTCCTCGGTCTCGATCGCCACGGCCCGTTCGCCGAACCGCAGCACGGCGCCGGCCCGCTCCGCCGCGCGGACGAAGCTCATGACTGTCGCCTGCGGGTCAGCATGGCCGTCGCTGGTGCAGAACGACGCGGCGAGCACATCCGGCGAGACCGCTGGGGCGACGGCACGGACCTGGTCCGGACCATCGAGGAAGCCGATGTCCAGCCCGGCCGCTTTCTGTTCGGCCACCAGGTCGCGGATCACCGGCACTTCGGCCGTGGTGCGGGCCAGCCGCAGATTGCCCCGGCGGCGGTAATGCGTGGTTCCGTCCAGTCGCTCCGCCAACTCGGCCCACAGCGCGACGGCCTGCCGCGCCAACGGCAGCTCGGACGGGTGGCGGCCGGATTGGCGCACCCCGGCCAGCGTCCACCCCGAGGCCATCGCGGCCGGCCCCCACCGGTCGAGCAGCACCACGCTGAGCCCGGCCGTCGCCAGCTCGTAGGCGGTGGCTGCGCCGCTGATGCCTGCGCCGATGATCACGACGTCCGCCATGCCTCAGTCCTCCAAAATGCCTGTCGCGACGTGGCAGCGCGCCAAGTGGCCCGGCGCCGCCTCCGCCAACCGTTGCGGCCGCTCGCACCCGGCGCGCGCGATGCTGCAGCGCGGCTGGAACCGGCACCCTCGCGGCATCGCATTCAGCGGCGGCACGCGGCCCGCGATCGCGGCGAGCTCTGCGGCCGGCCGGTCCATGCGCGGGATCGCGGCGAACAGGGCGCGCGTATAAGGGTGGGCGGGGACGGCGAACACGGCGCCGGCAGACGCCTGTTCCACGATCTGCCCCGCATACATGATGGCCACGCGGTCGGCGATCTGGGCCACCACGCCCAGGTTGTGGGTGATGAACAGCATGGCCATGCCATGCCGCGCCTTCAGGTCCGACAGGAGGCCAAGCACCTGCGCCTGGATCGTCACGTCCAAGGCCGTCGTCGGCTCGTCGGCAAGCAGGACCGCCGGGTCGCAGGCCACGGCCAGCGCGATCATCACGCGCTGCCGCATGCCGCCGCTGAAATGGTGCGGGTAGTCGTCGTAGCGTGTGGCGGCGGAGGGGATCTTGACCTCCTCCAGGACGGCCAGCGCGGCCCGCCGGGCATCCTTGCGGGACAGGCCCCGGTGCACGCGCAGGCTCTCCGCCACCTGGGTGCCGATGGTCATGACGGGGTTGAGGCCGGTCATCGGGTCCTGGAACACCATCGCCACCGTGTCGCCCCGCAACCGTTCGAGCTGCCGGCGCGAGCAGGTGACGAGGTCCACCCCGGCGACCCGCGCCGAGCCGGTGACCCGCGTGGCCAATGGCGGGAGCAGGCCCATGATGGAGAGCGCCGTGACCGACTTGCCGCACCCGCTCTCCCCCACCAGGGCCAAGGTCTCGCCGGGGTGGAGGTCGAAGGACACGCCATCCACCGCCGGGTGCCAGGCGTCACGGAACCGGAACTCGGTCCGCAGCGTGTCGACCGCGAGCGTGCTCACCCGTGCAGCGTGAGCGGCTGCGCGGGGCCGTTCCAGCCGAACCGTGCGAGCTTGAGGGGGGCCAGCGGGAGCGCGGGCGTGCGCCTGTGCACGAAGTCGTACATGAGCTTGCCGGTGAGCGGACCGAGGCAGAAGCCATGGCCGGAAAACCCCATGGCGACAACCTCCGGCATCAACTGGTCGATGATGGCAGTTTCGCCCGCATCCCGGGCGCAACGCAGGTTGCCGCGCTGGCGGTGGTGGGTCGGAGCGTCCAGCCGGTCCGCCAGACCTTCCCACAGCTTCACCGCCTGGACGGGAAGCGGGGACTCGGCCGGGTGACGGCCGGATTGGCGAACGCCTGCCAGTGTCCAGCCGGACGCCATCGCCGAGGGCGCATACCGGTCGATCAATGCCACGCGCAAGCCGCTGAGCGCGATCTCAAGGGCGGACGCCGCTTCGCTGATACCGGCCCCGATCACCACCACATCGAAGCTGTCTGCCATCGCGACCATCCCCCAGCCAAGGCCATCGTAACGGCAAGCGGACCCGCTCGCATCGCCCGACGATCATAGGCCGGTGTCGTTCCATGGAGAATAGCGATGGCGCTGATAGGACACCATACGAGCAGGATCGAGCGTACAAGGTGCATTCAGGACGGGACTGAGTGTCGTGACACCGGCGCTGAACGGCGGCGGTATGGCCACGGCGTGACCCGTTCGACTTGCCCGTCTGCGCAAAAGCCATTTGCCGGAGCGGCACTCGATCGGCGCAACAACAGGATCTTATTCAGTTCACCAGGGCGCCGCTCCGACGCCTGAACGAGGAGGCTCTACGATGGACACGCTTTCGATGCTGCACGCCGACAGCCATCCCACCGAGACGGCGGCGGCCCCGCCCGCCCATACCGAGGCGGCCCAATATTTCGAGTATAGCAAGGCCGCGAATCCCATCCGGCCCAGCCTGACGCCGCGGGTGCCGTTCCATTTCTTTCCGCATTCCCTCTACTCGGACGGACCGACGAGGATCGTGCCGCTGGACCTCAGCGCGGCGCTCAAATGCGATGCCCCTGCGACCGGCCCCACCCTGTGCGCCAATTTCGTCCGTGTCCTCGCCGATGACACAATCACGTTGGACCCGAACGCGACGTCCCTCGTGTTCTATGTCATCTGCGGCCATGGCACGGCGGATATCGGCGGCACCCTGCTGACATGGGGCGGGGGGGATTTCTTCACCGCACCCGGCTCCGTGGCCACGGAACTCAATGCATCCAGCGATGCCGAGCTGTATTACGTGAACGATGCGCCGTTGCTGACGTATCTGGGCGCCAGGGTCAGCCATCCCCGTTTCAAGCCCACGCTGTATCCATCCGAGCGCGCGAACCACGAACTCCGGCTCGTCGCCGATGACCCTGCTTCGTCCGATCGCAGCCGGGTCAGCGTCCTGCTGGCCAACAGCGACTTCCCGCTGACGCGGACCGTCACCCATGTTCTGTGGGCGATGTACGGCCTGATCGCCGCCGGGACGGAGCAGAAGCCGCACCGCCACCAGTCCATCGCGCTGGACTTCATCGTCGATTGCGAGCCCGGCTGCTATTCCCTGCTCGGCACCGAGCTCGACGAGACGGGCAAGATCGTCAACCCGACGAAGGTGGATTGGCACTCGGGCTGCGTGTTCGTGACGCCGCCTGGCTACTGGCACGCCCACTACAACATTTCGGCGCGGGAAGCCCGGCTGATCCCCATACAGGATGCGGGCCTGCAGACCTATATGCGAACTCTCGATATCCGCTTCTCTTAACGCCCGGCGGGCTGTTGCCGAGCTTGGCAGCAGCCCCGGGCTTCCATACCGAGGTTAGACCT